>JACQHA010000193.1 GCA_016199255.1 Deinococcus sp. | reverse complement strand
GTACGTTTTATTCAGGCGCATCTCCCTCCACCCCAGCTGCGCTACTTCCCCTGGCTCCAAACCGCCGAGGCGGTCTTATGAAAGTGATCAGCGGTCAGCCTGGCGCTGGCCCAGGAGCTGAGCACCAAGCTCCCGGCCACCCTCACCCTCTTCCACGTCGCCGACCTGAGGGACCTGGAGGTGGGCGCTACCGTCCGGCATGCCGGGGGCGTGGGAGGCGAGTGGTACCAGCCCACCGTGGATCAGCGGCTCCTGGAAGTGAAGGCCCGGCTGGGCGAGCTGTGCCGTCCCCACGACCAGCGCGAGGCCAGAATCGGCGTGGCCGCCCCGGAGATCATCGCCCGGGCCACCGACTGCGACTTGGTGATCATGGGCACCCACAGCCGCACTGGCCTGGCCCACCTGTTCCTGGGCAGCGTAGCCGAGGCAGTGGTGCGCTCCAGCACCGCACCAGTGATCACGGTGCCGCTGGCCGCCCATCCCAAGCTGCCACATCTGATCCTGGTCGCCACTGACTTCTCCCCCTCAGCGCGCCGTGCCCTGGAATACGCCCGCTTGCTGGCCAGCGCCACTGGCGCCGAGCTGGCTATAGTGCACGTGCTGGACGAAGGACGGCGGGAGTCCCAGGAGAACGCCTACAACCTGCTCACCCAGCTGGCCCACGACCTCAGTGACCGGCGGCGGCTGGTAGTGGGCGGCAAGCCGGCGCTAGAGATCCTAGAGCTGGCCACGGACCTGCACGCTGACCTGATTGCCATTGGCACTCATGGCCGCACCGGCCTGGCCAGGCTGATTTTCGGCAGCGTGGCGGAGCCCGTGGTGCGCCACAGCCTGGTGCCAGTGCTCACTGCCCGGGAGGTCCCTGACTCCACCCCGCGCCACTAACCGCCTCCAGGCCTAGGCGCCTCCTGTCCGGCTAGCGCCCAAGTGGCATATAGTATCTCTTGCGGCTATGCTGCCCTGCCGCAGGGGAACATCTGGTGGAGAGACGCCTACCACTTGCCAAGACGAAGGTTAGCTCCCTAGAGTCCAGCGATAGCCACCTGCCGGCCCTGCTGGATGCCCTACGTGACATTAACACCGAGGGGGAGCTGGCTCCCTTATTGCAGCGCATTGTGGAGCGGGCGGTGGCCGTGATCCCCGGGGCAGAGCGCGCCACCCTGCTCCTACGCGAGGGCGAAGAGCTGGTCTGCCGGGCGGCAGTAGGCTGGGGAAGCGGCCACTGCCCTCCAGTCCCGGTACCCAAGGACCCGCCAGCAGAGGCCCGGCCCTGCTGGCGCCAGCCAGGCACGATCCGGATGGGTGAGAGCCCTGAACCACCAGGTGAGGTCTGTGCTGTCTGCGCCTTGATGAACCCCGACACGATCCCAGCAGCGCTGACGGCGCCGCTTTTTGCCAAGGGGGAGTATCTCGGCTGCCTGCACCTGGAGAACAGTCATGACCAGCACGCCTTCGATTCTGTCTCCCCTGAGCTGGTGCTGGCTTTTGCCGAGCAGGTCAGCCTGAGCATTCGCCACGCCTGGCTTTACCAGGAGCGGCAGCACGCCCACCAGCGGGAGCAAAAGCGCCGGCAGGCGCTGGCGGCGCTTTACACCGTGGCCAGCATGGTAAACCGCTCCCTGAACCTGACTGAGGTGCTGACTGCTACCCTGGACACGGTGATGCAGCTGTTTAGGGTAGAGTTTGGCGAGGTCCTGTTGCTGGACGGCGCTAGCGGTGATCTCTACGCTGCTGCTCAGCGGGGGGTGGCGCCAGTGGGGGCACCTGGCCAGCCCAGCATGCGCCTGGGAGAGGGAATTCCTGGGCAAGTGGTGGCCTCGGGCAAGCCCATCCAGGTGCCTGACGTGCTGGCTGACCCCCGCTTTGTGCGCAGCGCCGAGGCCAGAGCCCTGGGCTACCGGTCCATGTTGGCCATTCCGCTGCGCGCTCAGGAGCGCACCGTGGGAACCCTGGATCTCTTGTCCAGGAGCCCGCAAGCGTACTCGCCTGACGACCTGCAGGCGCTGCTTTCTATTGGCGAACAGATTGGCACCGCCATTGAGCACATCCAGCATTACCAGGAGCTCAGAGCCCAAAAGGCCGAGCTGGCCCAGTACGCCTCGCGCATTACCCAGGCGCAAGAGGACGAGCGCCAGCGGGTGGCCCGGGACCTGCACGACGACACGGTGCAGCGCCTGATTGTGCTGAGCCGGGGCCTGGATGAGTGCCAGGAACAGCTGCCCCGCTCCCCCCGGTCTGCGGTCAACACCTTGGAGCGCCTGCGCCGGGAGCTGGGGGAGATTATTGTCAGCGTGCGCCGCTTCAGCCGGGACCTGCGCCCCGCGGTGCTGGACGACCTGGGGCTAGTGCCAGCGCTGGATCTCTTGGTGAATGAGTACAACACTGGCAACAAGGGCCAGGCCACGCTGCTGGTGGGGAGTAACACCCGCCGCCTGGCTCCTGAGGCAGAACTGGCGCTGTTCCGCATTGCCCAGGAGGCGCTTACCAATGTTGGCAAGCACGCCCAGGCCTCAGAGGTGAAGGTGACGCTGGAGCTGGGCGATGGTGAGGTGCATTTGATGGTGGCCGACAACGGCCAGGGATTTGACCCAGCACACCGCCGTCCCGGGCCAGTAGCTGGCACCCAGGTAGGGCTAGCCGGCATGCGGGAGCGGGCCAGCCTGATCGGGGGGACGCTGGAGGTGCTGTCCCGGCCGGGGGAAGGCACCAAGATCGTGGCCCACGTTCCAGTGAGAGAGCCGGGAGTAGCCTAAGCAGTGCTTATGGCGCTAGGGAGCATACGACAGGTGGGATCACTAGGGAGATACAGGCTACTAGGCCATGTGGTCAGGCCCGGGTCCGCAGGATGCCCAATGCCAGAAACCACCTGGTTCAGTAGCATAACGATGCGGGCTGCTGCACAAGTGGCCTGGTTATTATTTGGAGGCACGCATGGCCACAGCGCGGAATGGCAAAATCACGGTCTTGATTGCTGACGACCATGCCATGGTGCGCGACGGCACTCGGCGCATCCTGGAAGGCCAGAGCGACATGGTGGTTGTGGATGAAGCGGCCAACGGTTCCGAGGCCGTGGAACGGGCCCTCTCCAGCCGGCCCATGGTGGTGCTCATGGACCTGCAGATGCCGGTGATGAACGGGCTGGAAGCTACCAAGAAAATCAAGGCGGCACTCCCCGAGACTGCGGTGCTGGTGCTCACTGCCTACGACGATGACCAGTACGTGTTCGCCATTTTAGAAGCCGGGGCTGCCGGCTATTTACTCAAAACTGTGCGTGGCAGCGAGCTGGTATCGGCCATCCGCGCAGTGCGCGCCGGGGAGTCGGTGCTGCACCCTAGCGTGGCCCGCAAGGTGGTGACCAGGCTAGCGCACCGGGCCCATCCCCAGGCGCCGGACCTGGACCGGCTCACGGACCGGGAGACTGAAGTCCTGCGCTGCGCCGCAGCCGGTGCCAGCAACAAGCAGATTGCCAGCACCCTGGGTGTCAGCCCCCGCACGGTGCAGGCTCACCTGTCCAACATATTCAGCAAGATGCAGGTGGCCTCGCGGGTGGAAGCTATTATTAAAGGCATCCAGCTGGGCATCCTGCAGGTGCCAGCCGACCACTCCAGCGAATAGACCAGCCGCCTATTGCCCTTTTCAGGTGGGTGTAGCCTGGCCCCTGGGTAGGGGCGCAGGTGGCGTGCCTCATGGACCCCAGCCTGGGGCCGTGGAGGCCAGCCTGGGACAGACTGACACCACCGAGCTGGCGGTGATGACTGCAGCTCACCAGCGCTGCCCTGGCACTGGAAGATCCCGACTACGTCTCTAGCTGGTTGCCCAGGAGATAGCATTCCCTACGTTTCCCCTATTATGAGGCAAGCCGCAACCACGACAGCTACATTGCCCACGCACACCGGCCCAGCCCCGCTCACCAAAGAGGAACAGGCGCTGCTTGGGAAAGCAGCCGAACTTATCCGCACCTTGACGCCAGCTCAGCTGGCCAAATGAGTCCAGCGCCTGGTGAATGCCAACCAGCGCTGGCGGGGCCGGGAGTGCATCAACCTCCTGGCTCCTGAGGCTTTGATGAGCCCCCTGGCGCGCCGGCTGCTGTCCTCGGAGCTGAGCCAGCGCGCCGGTGAAGGCCACATTGGCAACCGCTGGTTTGCCGGAACCAAGCTCATTGACCAGATCGAGGCGCTGACCGTCGAGCTAGCCAAGCAGGTGTTTCGCTGCCGCCATGCCGACCACCGTCT
>JACQHA010000200.1 GCA_016199255.1 Deinococcus sp. | reverse complement strand
CGCCCCCGGCGGCGGCACCGCTGGCGGACCGGATGCGCCCTCGCACCCTGGAGGAATTTGTGGGCCAGGAGCACCTAGTCGGCCCAGGGGCAGTGCTACGCCGCGCTATTGAAGCCGACCAGCTCAGTTCTCTGATCCTCTGGGGTCCGCCTGGCACGGGAAAGACTACTCTGGCCCGCCTGCTGGCGGAGCATACCAAAGCCCGCTTCGTGCCGCTTTCGGCGGTAGAGGCGGGGGTGAAAGACATCCGGCAGGTGGTAGACCAGGCGCGGGAGGCGCTGAACCTGTATGGCCAGCGCACCATCGTGTTCGTGGACGAGGTGCACCGCTTCAACAAGGCGCAGCAGGATGCGTTCCTCCCTCATGTGGAAGCAGGTACAGTGATTTTGGTTGGTGCCACCACCGAAAACCCTTCGTTTGAAGTGAACGCTGCGTTGCTCTCGCGCTGCCAGGTATACGTGCTCTATCGTCTGGAGCCCCCGCAGTTGGAGCAGATTATTGAGAGAACTTTACATGATCCAGAGAGGGGTCTGGGAGGGCAGCCGGTAACTCTCAGCCCTGAGGGGAGGGCGGCGCTGGTGCGCTATGCCGATGGCGACGCCCGGCAGGCGCTACAGGCCCTGGAGCTGGCGGTGTTTCTGGCCCCCCAGCAGGGAACCAAGCTGATCAGCGCCGAGCTGGTGGCCCAGGCAGTGCAGCGCGCCGCGGTGCACTACGACTATCAGGGGGAAGAGCACTATAACCTCATCTCGGCGCTGCACAAGGCAGTACGCGGCTCCGACCCTGATGGCGCGCTCTATTGGTTGGTCCGGCTCTTAGAAGGCGGCGCTGATCCAGTGTATGTAGCCCGCCGGCTGGTGCGCGCTGCCTCGGAAGATGTGGGCCTGGCTGATCCTCAGGCGCTGGTACAGGCACTAGCGGCCAAGCAGGCAGTGGAGTTCATTGGCCTGCCTGAAGGGGCGCTGGCTCTGGCTCAGGCGGCGGTGTACCTGGCGCTGGCCCCCAAGTCCAATGCCCTGTACCGGGCGTATGGCACGGTGCGCCAAGATCTGGTGAAATATGGCTCCCTTCCGGTACCGCTGCACATCCGCAATGCGCCCACGGCGCTCATGTCGGCCTTAGATTATGGCAAAGGCTACGTGTACGACCACGACCGGGAAGAAGGCATCGCCTGGGAGCAGTCTTATCTCCCGGAGGCCCTAGCCGGCGCGGAATACTACCAGCCGACCAGCCGCGGCCTGGAGAACGAGCTAGGAAAGCGCCTCCAGGAGCGCCGCGCCCGCCGCAGGAACCCCCCCCCCTAGGAGTAAGGGTGGTTGCTTTGTAGGCCAGCTGTGAGTGCGGTGTGCTACATTGGCAAGAGGAGGTGCAATGGTCTATTGGGGCGAGGGCTAGCGCACGAGCTCTTTGAGCTGACGAGGTGGAGGTTCCCTCCTGCTGGGGAGGGCTAACCGGATACGGGAAAATCGACAGATCAGCGGATGCCTCCAGGGACCGGCCACGTCCCTTGCCAAAGCCCCGAGAAAAGCAGTTTGCCAAAACCCTGGGCGACCAGCGGCACAACCAGACTGTAGTGGCCAGCAGGTGGAGGAAAACCCCTCCCGGCGCGGGGCAGTTCCCCGAGAACAAGGGCGATCCAGGACGGCCTCTGGCCGCAGGAATAGCTTTACATGATCCAGGGTCGCGAGCAAATGGAGAGCGGCTCAGGCCGCAGGGGGCAACATGTGTGGCATTGTAGCCTACGTAGGCGAGCGGGACGCCAGCGAGGTGCTCATTGAGGGGCTGCGGCGCTTGGAATACCGCGGCTATGATTCGGCGGGCATAGCGGTACAAAGCGGGTCTAGGCTGGAGCTGCGCAAGCGGCAGGGGAAGCTCAGTAACTTGACGCTGGCGCTGCGGGAAAACCCGGTCCAGGGCAATCTGGGCATCGGTCATACCCGCTGGGCCACCCACGGCCGGCCCAGTGATCTCAACGCCCACCCGCACACCGACTGCCGGGAGCAGATTGCGGTGATCCACAACGGGATCATTGAAAACTACTTGCTGCTGCGGCGCGAGCTCGAAGCCCAGGGGCATACGTTCCGCTCCCAGACCGACTCGGAGGTCATCGCCCACCTGGTGGAGAAGTACTTCACTGGCGACCTGAGTGCCGCGGTGTACCGGGCAGTAGGGGAGCTGCAAGGCGCCTACGCCATTGTGGTGATCGCTGCCGGCACGGAGCAGGTGGTGGCGGTGCGCACTGTGAGCCCCTTGGTGGTGGGCCTGGGGGAAGGCGAGAACTTCCTGGCTTCGGACGTGCCGGCGCTCTTGCCCTACACCCGGCGAGTGATCTTCTTGGCCGACGGCCAGGTGGCGGTGCTGGACCGGCACCAGGTGCGCATCACCAATCTGCGGGGCCGCCCCGTCGAGGTGAAACCCTCTACTGTGGACTGGAACCCGGTGATGGCCGAAAAAGGCGGCTTCGACCATTTCATGCTCAAAGAGATCTACGAGCAGCCTCAGGTCATCCAGCAAACCCTCGGTGGGCGGCTCATTGACCAGAGCGGTGATGTGGACCTTGGGCTCGGCTTGGACTTCTCCCAGGTCCAGCGGGTGCACCTGGTGGCGTGCGGCAGTGCCTTTTATGCCAGCTGCGTAGGGAAATATGTGCTGGAGCGATTCGCCCGGCTGCCCGTGGAGGTGGACCTGGCCAGCGAATACCGCTACCGGGATCCGGTGGTGCCAGAAGGCACGTTGGCGGTGGCGGTGAGCCAGTCAGGAGAGACCATCGACACCCTGGAGGCGCTGCGTGAGGCCCGGCGGCGCGGCGCGAAAACCCTGGGCCTGGTGAATGTCAAGGGCTCCAGCATTACCCGGGAAGTGGACGATACCCTGTACCTGCACGCCGGGCCGGAAATCGGCGTCGCTTCCACCAAAGCCTATACTGGCATGTTGTGCGCCCTGGTGCTCTTAGGGCTGCACCTGGGCCGGCAGCGCGGCACCATTGACCAGAAACAAGCCAGCTGGCTCATTGCCGAACTGCGCCGGCTTTCTGGCCTGGTGCAGCAGGTGCTGGATCATGCTGAGGCAGTAAACGAGCTGGGGAGGCGCTTCCAAAACGCTAGAGATTTTCTTTTCTTAGGCCGGGGCATTAACTTCCCCACCGCCCTGGAAGGGGCCTTGAAACTCAAAGAGATCTCCTACATCCACGCCGAGGCGTACGCCACCGGTGAGATGAAACACGGCCCCATTGCCCTGATTGACGCCAACATGCCGGTGGTGATGGTGGCCACAGAGAGCGCGGTGTACGACAAGGTCATCAGCAACCTGCAGGAAGTGAAAGCCCGGGAGGGAATTGTCTTGGCCCTGGTCAGCGAAGGCGACACCCGGGCAGCGGCACTGGCTGATGCGGTGATACAAGTGCCCCGCGTGAGCGAGCTGCTGAGCCCTATTGTGAACGTGGTGCCCTTGCAGCTCTTGGCCTATGACATAGCCAAGCGGCGCGGCCTGGATGTGGACCAGCCCCGGAACCTGGCTAAGGCGGTAACCGTGGAGTAACTAGCGCCGCCCCAGCCAGGCGCCCAGCGCACTGCCCAAGAGGTCTGCCGCCAGGTCGCCTAGGGAAGCAGCGCGGCCGGGCACGAAGTACTGGTGGATCTCGTCGCTGGCTCCGTAGAGCGCCGCCACTGCCAGCGCCACCGGCGCTCGGCCAGTGGCCCGGGCCAAGAGCCAGCCTAAAGGCAGATACAGGAGCGCATGAGTCAGTTTGTCTAGCCCAGGGGGCAGCTCCACCTCTTGGGCTGAGACGGCTCTTCCGGTCACGAGCTGGATCAGTTCCGCCCAGACCTGTCTTCCCAGGCCGGGCCGCTGGGGCAGATCAGGCACCGCCGACTGGGCATACAGCAGCCCCATGTAGGCCAGCACCCAGATCCAGTACCAGAATCTCACTTTGGCTCGGGGCGCTCCACCAGCTCGAGCAAGACGCCGCTGGCCGAACGCGGGTGGATGAACGCTACCCGGGTGCCGTCCCTCCCTAGCCGGGGAATCTGGTCCAGCACCTGGTATCCCGCGGCCTGCAGCTGGCGCAGCCTGGCCTCCAGGTGACTGACGCGCAGGGCGATGTGGTGCAGACCTGGCCCTCGCTTCGCCAGGAAGTGCTGGATGGCTGACTCGCCACTGGTGGCCTCTAGGAGTTCAATGAGGGTCTCACCGCCCCGCACCACCCGGAGCTGTACCTGTTCGCTGGCGACTACCTCCACTTCGCCCACTTCCAGCCCGAGCGTCTGATAGAGCCTGCTGGCCTCTTCGAGATCAGCGACGGCGATGCCAATGTGGTCGATCATGGCCCTCATCATAGCCCCTCAGATCGCTCTCAGAAAGCAGAGGCGAAGATAGCAAGAGGGTTGGTGACGGTAATGGGCCCCATGGCTCCGGCGCTCACGGGTCGTAGCCGGCCCACCTGGCCCGGGTTCACCAGATCCAGGCGGCCCAGCTGACTGGCCGGAAAGCCAGTGGCAAACAAAAAGAGATCTGGCGATATATCCAGGGCCGCGGTCTGGAAACCAGCGGCAAATGCCAGGTCCAGGTCAATTCGCCCTCGGGTGTTGAGGTTGACCGCTGCCACGCCGCTCCCAGCAGTGAAGAAAGCAATGTCCTCGAGCCTGGTGGTGCCCTCCACCAGAGCGCCGAAGGCCATACCGGCATCGGGCCTGACGCCGCCGAGAGGATCGATCACGCCGCTGGAGCCGAAGACTTCTGGCATTTCCGGATTGGCGGCGTTAATAAACACCAGCTGGCTGACACTGGGATCATCTCCCTGGCTGGGGCCAATGCCCAAGAACCGGCTCTCGTCGCTCTGGGCTTTGAGGCGCTCCAGGCCATTGAGTTGGTCTCCGGTGAGCTGGCCCACCGGCTCAAAGGTTGGGGGCAGTACTGGTGAGCCAGCGGCCTCAGCGGCTTCCACGGCAGCTTCCAGGTCAAAGAGCAAGATGACTCGAGAGGCCGTCGCAGCGTCGCTGGTAGGGTTGATGAGCACCGCTAAAAGTTCCTGGTCGCGGGCGCGCAAAGTAACCAGGTCCAGGGGCCGCAGGCCGCTGGTGAAGCTGCCCAGGCCATTCAGTGGGTTCCCCTGGATCACCGCTTTGAGCGCCAAGGTTTCAGCGTCGAGCAGCGACACGGCAATGGCCAGCGGCTGGGTAGTCTGGTCCTGGCCGCCGTTGACCGCCACCAGCCTACCACTGGTACTGACGACCAGCCGGTCAGCATCAGCCAGCTCTGCGCTGCTGGTGACGTAGGTTGCCACGGGACTGGCTGGGTCGAAAGTACTCAGGTTCAGGGCCTGGACCACCGCAGTGCCAGCGTCTTGAGAGAGCAAGAAAAGGCGCTGGGTGCTGGCGACCGGCCCAGTCCTGGCCACCGCCCCCGGGTGGACGCCAGGTGTAGGGGAGAGGGCCACAGTGGGGATGAGGGTAATGTCCGGCGGTGGTGGCTGGGTGAAGCGGTTGGCGTCAAACACAATGAGCTGCGCCGGCGCCAGCGTAGTGGGATCCCCTGCATCCACCACCAGCAAGTACACCGGGAGCGTGCCGAAGTTGTCTGAAGGGAAACAGCCGGCGCTGAGCAGGACGCAGCTAGCCAGCAATATACACCTTGCCATGGTCACTCCCGGATGACAATGCTCTGGCTCTCGGGGTCAAAGAGGAAACCAGTGCCTACGTTAAAGGGCGGCAGGCTCAGGCTCAGGCTGAAGTCGCCGCTGGCCCCATCGTACTCTAGCTCGATCACATAGCAGCAGCCATCGAACGTGAGCTGGTAGCGGGCCGAGGCGAAGAGCGAGAGCAAGTCGGGCCGCTCCACCAGCACATTATTCGGCCCTGGTGTGGATATCACCCCGTTGATGATGGTGAGGTTTTCCAGCTGAGCACTGAGCTCCAGCGCTTCTGGGCCCAGTCGTTGCCGGAAGGCCAGAGACAAAGCTCCTTGGCTCAGCACCGAGGCGCCATTGTCTCCAGGCGGGGGCTGGGTGAAGCTGAAGCTGGTAAGAAGCGCCAGCTCTGTGGTTGGGACCGGGCGAAACGCCAGGGACAGCTCGTCCAGCTGTAATGCCGTGTTGCGCCGCCGGGGGCCCTCAGCCTTGCCTGGATCGAATGAGACCTGCAGCCGGCCAGTGACCGGGCCCAGGTCCAGCTCCAGGTTG
>JACQHA010000199.1 GCA_016199255.1 Deinococcus sp. | reverse complement strand
GGGCAGAACTGTGGTCCGGCCTGCGGGCTGGGCTGCCATTGCTGCTGGGCGTGGCCCCATTTGGCATGATCTATGGCGTGCTGGCACGGGCTGCTGGCATCCCACCCCTGCCGGCCCAGGCTATGTCTTTCATTGTCTTGGCCGGGTCTTCGCAGTTCATCGCTACCCAATTGGTCAGCGCCGCAGCACCCCTAGCGCTTATAGTGTTCACTACCTTCGTGGTGAACCTCCGGCACATGCTCTACAGCGCGGCGCTAGCACCTTTCCTGCAGCCGCTCACCGGCTGGTGGAAGGCACTGCTGGCGTATCTGCTCACTGACGAGGCCTTTGCCCTGGGGGTGGCCCGCTACCAGCGGCCAGACCAGTCCCCTTACAAGCACTGGTACCTGCTGGGCGCAGGACTGTCGGTAGGGGTACCCTGGCAGATTGTTACCGCCCTGGGCATCTTGCTCGGCGCCCAGGTGCCGGCGCACTGGGGGTTGGATTTCGCGCTACCCCTCACCTTCTTGGCTATTGTCATGCCCATGATCAAAGATCGCCCAGCGCTGGCGGCAGCTGTAGTAGCCGGGGTGGTGGCAGTGCTGGCAGCGAGCCTGCCCTACAAACTGGGCCTCATGGCCGCCGCGGCTGCAGGGATCACCACCGGGCTGTGGTTGGAAAGCGTCGTCCCCCGGGCCGCCAGCCAGCAGCCAGGGCTACAGGCCAAAGGCCACAAGGAGAGCTGACGTGCACATCTGGTTGATGATTATCCTCATGGGCATCGTGACCTATGCGATTCGCCTCTCCATGATCTTGTTCCTGGGCCCTGGTAAAGTACCGCCATTAGTGCGGCGCGGGCTCAAGTACGTGCCTGTGGCAGTCCTCTCAGCGCTCATCCTGCCTGCGATTGTGCTCTCCGGCGGGCAGGTTGACCTGTCCTGGGGCAACGCTCGCTGGCTGGCAGGGATCATAGCCGCCGCAGTAGCCTGGCGGACCAGGAACGTACTATTGACCATTGGCACCGGCATGGCGGCCCTGTGGATACTTCAGGCGGCGTTCACCTGACAAAGTCAACGGATGCGCCTCCGGCGCGCAGCCGATAACCTGATAGCGCCAGGCAGCAGGTTAGGATCGGCCTGGACGCAGGCTAAACAACGGATGACGGGGAGCTGGCCTACTATCCGTTGCTGAGAGGCTTCAGACTGGGCCGCTGGCCGCTCAGGCGACGGGGCTATCAGGTTATCGGCTGCGCGCCGGAGGCGCATCCGTTGACCGTCAGCTATAGTCCAGGCTGCTTTAGGGCATAATAGGATCCATAAATCTCGTAGAAGGAGCCCGTACTTTGGACAGCTGGGAAATCCGTACCCTAGGAGCCGCCGAGGTGCTACTAGATAGCCAGCCAGTGGTGTGGCAGACCACCAAGGCTAAAGAACTGTTCTTCTACCTGCTCACCCACAGCGCTGGGCGGCTCAAAGGGGAGATCATCGCTAACCTCTGGGAGGAGGAGATCAGCCCCAAAACCAGCACCCGGCTCAGAGTGACCGCCTATCGCATCCGGAGAGCACTCAATCACGGCCAGTTCCTCAGGCGCTCTGGGGACCTCTACCGCCTGCATCCTGAGCTGCTGGAGCTATCTGATGCCCAGCGTTTCCTCCGGGCGCTGGCGGCAGCCCGGGCCACGCCGGACCAGTCAATGCGGCTAGCGCTTTATCGCCAGGCGCTGGGCTGGTACCACGGTGACTACCTGGCAGGCTTCTGTCCAGAGTGGGGCTTAGAGCGCCAGGAGCAGCTAAAATCCGCCTTCAGCCAGGGCCTGACCGAGTCGGCGTTCCTGGCCTGCACTCTCAGGCGGTGTCGGGAAGCATCAGAATGGTTCCAGCAGGTGGCGCGGGCAGACCCCTACAGTGAGGAGCGGGTACACCGGAAGGTCATGTGCTGCCTGGCCACCCTAGAGGGTGCCGACACCGCCATTAGCTACTACCGCAAGTATCGCGTCTTCCTCCGGCAGGAGCTGGACGACACGCCCATGCCGGAGACTGTAGATCTGTCCCAGCAGATCAAGGAAAGAAAATCTGTTTGCCAGGGTCCTGTAACGCACCTGTAGCGGAAGTCTGATACAGATGAATCCTCTATATCGCACCAGAGGTGCGTCATGCAGAGGAAATACCACTACGCCGCCGTTCTTGGTTTTTGCCTGGTCTCGTTGCTCCTGGCTTACCGGCCCTGGGCCGCCCAGGCTACCTTGCCTGCCCTCTCTCTAGAGGCGCCAGCGGAAACCCTGGTCATTCCTTTTATCCCCCTTCCTGGCGAGGCCCCGCCGGCTGCCCGGGTGGCCCTGGGCAAGTACCTGTTCTTTGATGAACGCCTCTCTGGAGATGCCACTACCAGCTGCGCCAGCTGCCACCTCCCCGAGCGGGCCTGGACGGATGGACAGCCGCTATCGGCTGGATACCCCAACACCCCCTACTTCCGCAATACCCCGACTTTGCTGAACCTGGCCTTCCAGGCCAACTTGTACTGGGATGGCCGCTTGAGCGGTGGGGACCTGGAGAGTGCGGTGCGCGATCACTTGACCGAGGCTCACTTCATGAATGCCGATGGGCAATTGGTAGTGGAGCGGCTGAAGCAAGTGCCCCAGTACGAGACAGCGTTCCGAGAAGCCTTCGGGAGCGGGCCGAGCTTCGGCAACCTGCTCTCGGCTGTTTCCACCTATCTGCGCCGCCTGGTCTCAACAGCCAGTCCTTACGACCGGTATCTGGCTGGCGAGCCAAGCGCCCTTTCCAGCGAGGCGGTGCGGGGGCTGGCGCTCTTTAACGGCCGGGCAGGCTGTGCCCAGTGCCATAGCGGCCCACTGCTTTCCGACAGTCAGTTCCACAACCTGGGGGTGCCTCAGAATCCTCTGGTGTTCGCTGAGCCCTTGCGGCACGTTACTTTCCGCCGTTTCTTTCGGGGGTTTGGGGTGGTGGGCTACCGGGACCTCAGGGAGGACCCCGGCGCTTTCATCCTGACCCAGCAAATGGAAGACTGGGGCACCTTCCGCACTGCTCCGCTCCGGGAGGTTTGCTATACCGCGCCCTACATGCACAATGGGATCTTCACCACCCTGGAGGAAGTAGTGGCTTTCTACCACCAAGGGGGCGGAGACGCTCCCAATAAGGACCCGCTGCTGGCCCCGCTCGCGCTCTCTGAGTCAGACCAGGCAGACCTGGTGGCGTTCCTGAAGAGCTTGTGCGGGGAGCTCGCTCCTGCGTCCTGGCCGGAGGTGCCACCCTACCAGCTCCGGCCCTTAGGAGACAACTCATGAGATACGGAGCCTGGCTGGTGGTGTTGCTCGGCCTGGCGGCATCGCTGGTGGCGGGGCAGGAATCGCCTGTTGCCCCAGCGGACCTCTCGGTGCTGGGGCGGCTCCCTCCTGTCCCGGTGCCACTTGATAACCCTATGTCCCCAGCCAAGGTGGAGCTAGGGAAAATGCTCTTCTTCGACCCGCGCCTCTCAGGCAATGGGAGCACCAGCTGCGCCACCTGCCACATTCCCCGGCTGGGCTGGGGCGATGGCAGCGCGCTGG
>JACQHA010000187.1 GCA_016199255.1 Deinococcus sp. | reverse complement strand
GCCACCGCGCGGCTGAACAGCAAAAAGTAGGATGTCATAGGGGCTCACTTTCTGGCCCGGGGTTTAGTCCGGGGGACTGGGTTGGCGCCAGGCGGCAGCGGCAGCACCGGGGTCTCCTTGAGGGTGGAGAGCACAATGGTGGTGCGGGTCCGGAGTACGCCCGGCAAGGCCTTCAGCTGGCCGCTCACTACCTGGTCCAGCTCATTGGTGCTGGCGCAGCGCACTTTCAAGAGGTAATCATCTTCGCCGGCCACGTGGTGGCACTCCTGCACCTCGGTGAGTTGCTGTATTCGCTGCAGGAAGGCCGAGCGGTGCTCTGGCCGATCCAAGGTGACGGCAATGAAGGCAGTCAGGACACAGCCCACGGCTTCAGGATTGACCAGGGCGGCATACCCCCTGATCACCCCGCGCTCCTCCAGGCGGCGCACCCGGTCAGCAGCAGCCGGGGCCGAGAGCCCCAGGGCGCCGGCCAGTTCCGACCAGCTGGTCCGACCCTGGGTCATCAGGTAGTGGATGGCCTTATAATCTGTCTTATCTGGTGACATAATTCTCTCTTTACTAAGCAATGCAGCTATTCTTCTTAGTTTTTCAAGGGATGTCAAGACTCAGCCCCTTTGATGTCCTGGCCGGGGTGAGTACCCTGGCAGCTCATCCCCGTGCTGGCTCCTCACGTATGCCCCATTTGATAGCGGAGCTGGGTAGTTCTGCCGATGTGCCGATTGAGAGAGGCTGTGCCCTGGCGCAGCCCGGAAGGAGTGTAGTTACCTTGATGCGGAACTGGCAAAACCTGATGAGGGCCAGCGCGCTGGCCCTCAGTTTGTTGCTCACCGCCTGTGTTCCGGTGGCGGGGATGCGGATTGGCGCCCGGCCTGAGGCGGCTGGCCCGGTGGTGGTGGAGGTACGGCTGCGGGGCTTCAACTTTGAGCCGGCTGGCCTCTTGATCCAGCCTGGGGATACAGTGCGCTTCGTGAGCGAAGGCCTCTTCCACACAGTCACCTCGTACAACGACCGCATCCCACCAGGAGCAGCGCCCTTTGAGAGCCGCGACTTGGTGGGACTCCTCAACCCCGGCGGGGTGTTCAACCTCACCTTCACTGTGCCTGGCACCTACGACTATTTCTGCGTTACCCACCAGTTCCTGGGGATGCGGGGCAGCATTATTGTGGGCCAGCCGGGCGGGCGAGGCTCAGACATCAACACTGGTGAGCCCACTGTAGAGGAAATCCTGGCTCCAGCGCCAGAGATGGCTTCGTGAGCCGTCTGCTGGGCTCCCTTAGCCTGCTGGCCCTGGTGGGTTGCGTCCCGGCGGTGGTGACCCAAACTCCACTGCCACCGGAACAGCCAGTGTCGTTTGCCAACGACATCCAGCCGATTCTGGCAGCACGCTGTCTCTCCTGCCACCTGCCGCCTGATCCCTCTGCCGGCCTGGACCTGAGCCCTGAGGTGGCTTATGCCAACATCTTCCAGGTGCCCAGTCGCCTGCACCCTGGCGTCTTGATCGTCAACCCGGGCCATCCCGACGCCAGCCGGTTGGTGCTGGAAGTAGCAGGCACGCCGTTTATCAACGATCTGGACCTGGAGGTTTTGCGGCGCTGGATTGCTAAGGGGGCCAGGGCTGACTAAATCGCGAAGGCCGCGAAAAGGGGCATGGTCTCCAGCGTGGGCTGTGAGCGTGATTAGAGCGATGTCACTTCCAGGTGTACC
This sequence comes from Deinococcus sp., assembly GCA_016199255.1. Classification (GTDB taxonomy): domain Bacteria; phylum Deinococcota; class Deinococci; order JACQHA01; family JACQHA01; genus JACQHA01. Next base: position 2,080 of record JACQHA010000187.1, on the reverse strand, counting down.
ACTCGTGCCGGACCGGGCAGGGACAAGGCTACAGGCGTTTGGGAATTGCCCCAGAGCGCTGGTCTTTCTCACCTGAGGCTTCGCCTACATCCCTGGTTCCGGATTGTTCTGGTAGCGCAAATCACCCGGGGGTAAAATACCACAATATATTGCTTTACAACGATATATATGGTACATTGCTGAAGGAGGTGGAACGTGGCCAAACAAGATTCCAGTCGGTCCGCTCGCCAGGAAAAACCCCGTCAAGTCAGAAAGGAGACTGTCGTGGCGCATTCCGTAATGCACTGGGAAATTGCTGCCAAAGATGCTAAGAAGCTGCAGGATTTTTACGCCAAGGTATTTGGCTGGAAAATCAGCACCAACAATCCCATGAACTACGGGATGGTGGAGACCGGTGGTAAGGGGGGAATCAACGGGGGGATTTTTCAGACGGATGGGAATATCCCCAGCTATGTGACTTTCTATATCACGGTGGAAGACCTCCAGGCCTATCTGGACAAGGCCGAGAGCCTGGGTGGTAAGACCGTGGTGCCGCCTACTCCCATTCCCGATGTTGGCAGCTTTGCCATGTTCACCGATCCCGAGGGCCACTGCCTAGGGTTATTTAAGGAGCTAGGGTAAGCCCCTTCAGCCTTCAGCTGCGCGTAGTTTGAAGCCCTCGTAGGGGCGCACGGCCGTGCGCCCCTACAGTTCACTAGACTGGAGTTATCTACCCCGGGACCTGGTGAGGATGCGGGGGAAGGTCACGGTGATGGTGGAGGTGACGCTTTCCGCATTCATGCTGAAAGTGCCCTGGAAGCCCCGGAACCAGAAGTAGCCCTCGGTCTCACTAGTCGTTGCCCAGGGCCCGGCTCCAGTCAGGGTAACCATGCGCCCATGATTGGTGGTGAGCTGGAACTCGTACTGGGAGTCCCCGGCTAGGGGTAAACTGCTGCGGAGGATGCCACGCTCTATGACGGTTAATTGGCCCGGCAAGTCGCCGGTGCCAGTGTGGGCGAGCGTGAACCGGCCTTCGGCGTCGGGCTGGAACTCGCTCAGTTTCCCGGTGAAGACAAAGGTGTTGGTGAACGTGCGCCCGGCGGCTTCGGCTGGGGCGAACACCATTAGCGCTGCCGCCAAGGCCAGCAGCAGAACCAGCAATCTCCTCATGCACTTGCCTCCTTGAGTGACCTGTCTCAGACACTATATGGGACCACGCTGGCAAAATGCCATTCCGCTACACAATCTCCCGGAAGCTGGTGGCCCGGGTGCGGGAGCGTAGCTCGGCGCGCAGCCGCTCTGCCCAGGGGGCATCCAGCTGTGGGCTGGCGGCCAGGATGCGCTTCGCCAGCTCCCGGGTCTTTTCAATCAGCTCTGTGTCCCGCGCCAGGTCGCCCAGGGTCAGTTCGGGCATCCCCGATTGCCTGGTGCCGCGCAGCTCCCCGGGGCCGCGCAGCTTGAGGTCTGCCTCGGCAATCTCGAAGCCATCAGTGGACTGTTCAATAATGCGCAGCCGCTGCATAGTCTCTTCTGATGCCAGACCGGCGACCAGGATGCAATACGACTGGGCGTGCCCCCGCCCCACCCGCCCCCTGAGCTGGTGCAGGGTAGCTAACCCAAAGCGCTCGGCGTTCTCGATCACCATCACTGAAGCATTGGGCACGTCTACTCCCACCTCGATCACGGTGGTAGATACTAAGACATCGCTTTCCCGAGCCCGGAAGCGCTCCATCACCGCTGTCTTGTCAAGGCTCTTCATGCGGCCATGCAGCATTTCGATTTTCAGCTCTGGCAATAGGTGCCTCAGGTCGTCGGTGAGTTCCTGTACCGATAGCGCCTGCAGCTCATCGGAGTCTTCAATGAGTGGCGCCACCACAAAGGCCTGCTCTCCAGCGCTGACCCGTTCCCGCACAAAGCCATAGGCATCCTGGTGCCGCTCTTTGCTCACCAGATAGGTTTTCACTGGAGTGCGCCCTGGAGGTAATTCATCGATCACAGTCAGCTCCAGGTCGCCAAAGTAGGTGAGCGCTAAAGAGCGGGGGATAGGGGTGGCAGACATGGCCAGCACGTCGCAGGCGGATTGGATCAGGGCCCGCCGCTG
>JACQHA010000198.1 GCA_016199255.1 Deinococcus sp. | reverse complement strand
TCCCCACCGTCAGCATTGTCGCCTTCAGCATAGCCCTGGCCCAGTTCGCCCAGGACCTGGGGGCCGGGGCCGACAAGCTCATCGTGCTGCTGCTGGATCGGGCGGGCTGGCATCTCAGCCGCCAGGTCGCGATCCCAGAGGGCATCCAGCTCCTGCCCTTACCGGCGTATTCCCCGGAACTCCAGCCCGCGGAGCGATTGTGGAGCCTGACTGACGAGCCGATCGCCAACCGCTACTTTGCGTCGATCGAGCAACTCGAAGCAGTCCTGGCTCAGCGGTGCATGATCCTCCAGGAGCAGCCAGAGGTGATCAGGGCTCATACCTGCTTTCACTGGCTCCCTCCCTAATCAGGGGGTGTACTTCGCGGAAAGGGTATAACTGGTTCGTAACAGGTGCCGGCCAATGATATCTGGCGAGAGGCCAGCTCCCCAACGGAATCCACCACAGAGATGGGGAGAAAAAGATGTGCAAGCCGCAATTAGCGAGGGTTTCAGGGGTGCGAGAAGCAGGTGAGAAATGATGAAGTTGCCAGTAAGGGGACATGAGCTAGGGTTAGGCTGGTGAACGAGCGAAAGCTCGGAGAAGCGAGGTAGCGAGGTAAGGAGAGAATATGAAGGGACTGAACGGTAGGTTGATCTTAGGCACTGTAGCTGGACTGTTGCTCCTGGGCCAAACCCTAGCTGCTACCAACGCCACCAACAACGTCACGGTTACCATTCCATCGGTATCGGAGATCAGACTTACTCAGAATTCCTCTAACGCGGCTGTGGCCAACCCAGCCATCACCTTTGCTCCCACCGCCGCCCAGATCATTAGCGCTGCTGAGGCCCCGATTAACATCGATCCCACTGCCACCCCTGGCTTCAACCGGGTGTCTTATCTGGTGAACCGCAATGTCAACTGGAGCGTGGCGGTCAAGGCCAGCGGCAACCCCAGCTTTCCAGCGGGACTGAGCCTGGGCGATGTGCTCCTGCTTTATAGCTCCAACGATGGCGATGGCAACCCGGCTGGCGGCAGCTCACTGAACATGAGCACTAGTGACCAGACAGTGGATAGTGGCAACGAGAAGACCAACAGCTTCCAGCACACCTCCCTGGGCTACCAGCTGCGCCTGACCGGTGACGAGGCCGAGGGCAGCTCCTCTGGGGTAGTGATCCAGTTCACCCTGACCACGCCTTAGCATGTCTCCCTTTCGCCCTGGCGCTGCACAGCCCGTTAAGACGGGCTGTGCAGCGTTGACACGCTTCCTCGCCCCCGCTATGCTCAGCGGCATGAAGCCCATGAAATTACCCCTCGGGCAGACCAGCACCACCTTCCGCCTGGCAGTCCTCATGGCCAGCCTGCTAGCTTTTTTGGGCCCCCAGCAGGCGGAGGCCCAGGGGATCGCCGTTTCCCCACCCAACTTTGAAGCCACCCTGGCCCTGGGTGAGAGCGCCACTGGCGAGTTCACCTTGTTCAACCGGGCGCCAGACCAGGCCCAGGTCAATGTGGAGGTAGTGGACTGGACGATGAACCAGGGGGGAGAAATCGCCTTCCTGCCGCCTGGGTCGCAGCCCCGCTCCGCTGCCCGCTTTATTATCTTGAGCCAGACCCAGTTCAACCTCGACCCAGAAGCCGAGACCGTGTTGCGCTTTACAGTCTCCCTGCCCAACGACGCCAGCCTCCAGGGGGGCTACACGGCGCTGGTTGTGTTCACCACCGTGCCAGTGGCCAGCACCGAGCAGATCGGCCTCAGTTTTTCGGCGCAGATTGCTGCCGGCGTGAACCTGGTGGTGAACGGCACAGCCCAGCCCCAGGGGCAGCCGACCCGGCTGGAGACCCTGGTCTCGCCTGAAGGGACCAGGCAGGTGGTGGTTACTTTCCAGAACACTGGCAACGTGCTGCTCCGGGTGACGGGGACCCTGTCCCTGCGCGACCTGTTTGGCGAGCCGGTGATGGACCTCCCTATTGCCGGAGGGGCAGTGCTGCCCGATTCCCTGCGTGACTTCAAAGTGGATTTACCGCCGGAGATTATGCCTGGCCAGTATCTAGCCCTGGCCCTGTTCGATTTCGGCAGCGAACAGCTCTTGGCCGGGCAAGGGGTGATCCAGGTGCCATGAGGGCCACTGGGCTCCTCCTTCTGGCACTGGCTGGCTGCGTGGGCGCCGGCGTCGGCCGGTCGCAGACGAGCGCCGGGCTCAATTTCCAGGTCCAGATCCCCACCCAGATCTCCATCCGCCTCCTCTCCAGCCCGCCAGTGTTTGACCTGTCCCTGAGCTCCGGGGGCTTCCCACCTGAGGTCTTTCCTGCTTACTACCGCCCCAGCAATGGGCAAGACCTGGTGCTGGAGATTTTCAGCAACGCCACCAGCTTCACCGTCACGGCTACCGCAGCCCAGAACTTCACGCCCACCCTCCTGGCCTCCCAGCTCTATTTGGGGCTCCCTGATGCAACCACACCAGCTGACGGCACCCAGGCGCCAGATCCCAACCTGTGGACCAGCTTCGGTGCTCCCGTGCCGCTCGGCCAAGAGACCCGGCGTACCCAGGGCTACGAGCGCATCGAGCGCCTCTTGCTCCTGCAGCTTACCGGCGCCGAAGAGGCGGCCAGCAACGCTACCGTCACCATTACCTACACCATTACCTCGGGGGTCTAATGAGCTGGAAGCTGGCTTGGTTTGTGACTTACCTGCTGGTACTGGCCTGCCTTCCCCACTCTATGGCCGGGGACGACGAGCCCACCCTCCAGCTGCGCATCACGCAGCCCAGCGCCCTGGTGTTCAACCTCAATACCCCGGCTGCCGGCCAGGTTTACCCTCCCACTGCCTTTCCCGCTTTCTACACCCCCACCAGCCCCTCCACCACCAGCGCGCAGCGGGTGAACCTGGAAATCACCGTGTCTGGCTCGGGCACCATCAAGTGGAGAGTGCTGGTGAGCGGCCTGCCTTTCGCCCCTGACTTTCCGGTGGACCGGCTGGAGTACGTGATGAGCGGCTCCAACACCTACGTGCGCCTCTCTTCCTCTCAGCAGCTTTTTACCTCAGGGTCGCAAAAAGGCACCATTCGCCGGCGGCATAACTACCGGCTGCGGCTGGAGGGCAACGAGCCCCCCGGCAGCTTCCAGACCACGGTGACCTACACCCTGGTCTCCCCCTAGCTGCCCCCTACAGTAATGGTCAAGGTGAACATGGCCATTTGGCCATCGGCGGTGACGCCGACTGCCTCAATGGCCAGTGGCCCGGCTGGGGTATCTGCCGGGATGGCGAGGCGGGCAGAGAACACCCGGGGGTCAGCAGTACTCAAAAGGGTCAGGCGGCTGCCATTACTCAGGCGCACCGCTGCTGTGGATAGTTCGCGGGTGGCCTGGAGCGTGAGCAGCACCTCCCCGCCCGGCGGCACCTGGTCCGGCTCAGCTTTCAACCTAATGGCCAGCGGCACCTCCAGCGGCACCAGGACAATCTGTCGCTGCCGCAGGGCCACCCCGAAAAGTAGCTGGGCCTGGTCACCTGGCGCCAGAGAAACCTGCAGCGGCGAGGCGGTGGTGACGACGAAATTCGGCGGCAATGTCCTCTCCAGGACCCGGATGGTGTAAGTGCCAGGTGGCAAGCCAGTGCGCAGGAAGTGGCCGTTGACGTCGGTCTGGACCGTCGTTGGCCGGTCGCCCTCGCGAATGACCTCCAGCACCACCCCCACCATTCCCGCCTCACCGGGGTCAGGTTGCCCATTGCGGTTCTGATCGGTGAAGACCAGCCCAACCAGTTCTGCCCCGGGAATCAGGGCAAAATTGGCCGGCACCTCCTGGTCGCGTACCACCTCCACTACCTGTCGGAAGACCACAGGGATGAGCCGCACCGGTACCGTGCCTACATCAATTGACACCTCGGCTGGGCCGGGGGGCACATCGATAAATTGGTAGTGCCCAGCCTGATCAGTTTCCACTGCAGAACCGCCCAGCCGCAGGCGCACCCCGGCCACGCCAGGCTCTTCCGGATCCTGGACCCGGTCAAAGTCCAGGTCCCGGAACACTGTGCCACGCACAGTGCCTGCCAGGCGGCCCCCGAAGAAAGCAGTCACCGCTGGAGGGGTGGCGAACAGGAGCGGCAGTTCCACTGCCAGCCCGAGCTGCAGCTTGCTTTCGCCTGCCTGGGTGAGGGCGCTGTCTATAGTGAGTTCCAGGGCCGCTCCCCCAGGAAAGGCGAAGACTTGCTGATAACTGAGCTCTCCCCCCAGTCCCTCAGCGCTCAGGTCCAGGCTGGCCGAGACCCTGGGGTCGAACCTATCGCTCCCCGTCAGGTTAAAGGTGGCGGACCAGATGTCAGCGCTGCCGCCCTCTATCGCCAACTGGTCTAACTGCACCTCCAAGAAGGCGTTCACCTGTCCCAGCGGGAGCTGCAGACGTAACGCCAGCTCGGTGTCGGTACTGGGGCTGCCACTCAGGAGGCGCTGCTCTTGCGCTACATCCAGGGTCAGCATGCCCTGGCCGAAGCGGAACTGGGCCATGGCGCCCAGGCGGTCCCGGCCATCAGCCTCGACGCCAAGCTGCTGCTGGCTTCTCTGGAAATTGAACCGCAATAAGGGGAACTCCGGTAGCCGGAGCGCCAGCACCGCACCGGTGACACTGCTGGCCCCGCCCAGGCGCTGGCCCAGGCTCTGCAGGACCAAGACATCCAGCAGGTCACTCTGGAACTGGGCGCTGAGCAGCAAGCTGCCGTTCTCCAGGGTTCCCCCAGCACCTTGCCCCGCCAGGCCCAGCCCGGCGATGACGCCCGGCAACGGCTCCAGGACGCTAAGCGCCAAGTCTAGGTCGAAGGAAACCGGCGCCGCCAGCGGCGCCTCCAGCGCCAGGCTGCCCTCGGCAGTGAGCCAGGGATCGCCCGCCGGCAGGTTGGCCTCGCCCTGGGCAAAGAGGGAGAGGGTTAGCCCGGTGTCCAGCTCTGCTAGTGCCAGCTGGCCAGCGAGCTCGAGGGCCGGTTTTCCCCCTGCTGCCTCTAGCTCGGAGAGCAACCGCGCCCCCACCCCTAGCCCGATGCCAGAGAAATCCCTGCCGTCCAGGCCCAGAAAAGCCCCCAGAGCCAGGCCACCGCCTCCCTGCTCCAGCTTGGCCCCAGCCAGGCCACCGATACTCTCCAGGTCGAAGAGCTTTCCGGCAATGGTCCCCAGCTGCAACTGGTCCGCCGTCAGGAGCTGGGTCAGCTCCAGGAGAAACTGGATATTGGCTGGCTGGCTCAGCTCGCTGGAAAACGCTAGGTCCAGCGCCACCACGTCGGAAACCGCCCCACCCAGCTCCACCCCCACGGTGACGTCCCCTGGCTGGGCCACGTCCGCCAGTGCCAGCCGCACCGTGCCCTGCAGGGGAAAGTCGCGCGGGGCAATAGCCGGTGGCGGCGCCAAGACGCTGAGTATCGCCTGGGCGGTGGCGCTCACCTGGGAATGCATGGTGGACACGGCACTGAGGATGACTACTGTCACCCCTACTTCCTGCGGGACGACACTGATGGTCACCTGGACCTGTTCCCTGGGCGCGAGCGACACGCTGGCAGTGGGGAGCCGGGCCAAGGGAGCCCCCGGACCAGAGAGGGTCAGGGTGAACTGATCGGGGCCGTTGCCCTGGTTGTGCAGTTGGAAAGCAATTTCCAGACGCTCCCCTACGAGCACCTCCAGCGGCTCAGGACCAGCCAGGGCCACCCTAGGCACGAACTGCACCTGGGTAGTGACTGTAGCCGAAACCTCCCCGGCTGGGGTCTGGGCAGTGAGGGTGAGTATATCGGCTACACCAGCTAGCGCATTAGGCGGCACCGCCAGCGTGACCGGCACTGGCCGCCGCTCGAGTGGGGCAATTGGCAGCATGGTAAACGCCGGCAGCAACGTAAACTGCTGGCTGGAGTGGTAAGTGAGCGTGACCGCCAGAGTCTGGGAGCTAGTATTCTCCAAGAGGAAGGCGTAGGTAACAAACTCCCCCGGCTTGGCCACTCGCCCTGGCGGCGCAGTGATCTGAAGGGACGCGGGCTGGGCTCCCACCTGGGTCAGCCAGAGCAAGCTGCCCAGAGCTGCCAGCAGCCAGGGACAACACCACGACCAGCCCGAACCAGTGGTTCGCACCTAAGCCTCCCTCCCCAGGAGAAGGTACTAAACACCACTTACATCTGCCGCGCAAAACGCTGATGACCCACTGGCGGGCACACAACGCTGCCTGGCAACTTAGCCCGAAGCAGCTCTCAGGGGCACTGCCGCCAGCATGTCCTGCAGCAGTCGCCCGCTGCGGTCCCCGGTGAAAGGCACGCCTGTCCTATCGCCCCCGAAGCGCCCCACTGCTTCCCCTAATAGGACTACCCGGGCGCCGATCTCCCCTGCCCCGGGCACCCGGCGGCGGGAATCGGGCATGGTGGGACATGCCCGGCAGGCAACGATTTCCTGGCGCAGCATCTCGAGGACCTCTCCTGTCCCCATAGAGGCATTATGCCCTAGAGCCCTAAAGTACCTGGTAGCTAGCAGCTGAGTGCCACTTATCTATCCACAATTAGGTAGAATAACTATGTACTCTTCTTAAGAGGAAGGAGTTTTCGGATATGGAGAAAGCACGGGTACGTAAAGTACACCTACTCTTTCCCGAGACGCTGATCCAAGAACTGAACCGCACGGTTCGTCCCCGTACCAAGAGCCAGTTTGTGGTGGAGGCCGTCCAGGAGAAGCTTGATCGGTTGCGTCTAGAGAAGGGATTAAGAGCTGGCTTCGGCGCCTGGCGGGATAAGAATCATCCGGACCTGCGTACCCACCAGGACATGGAGCGTTACCTTCGGGCCCTGCGCCATAGTACCCAAGAGCGGCTGAGACGGCTGGCGCGCCTGCGCAATGAACCGCTACCTCCTCGATAGCGACGTCCTCATCTGGTACCTGCGGAAGCGCTCTGACACCCGGGCGGCGCTCCACCGACTCCAGCAAGAGAGCGTACCCCACATCTCCGTTCTCTCCATCTTTGAAGTCCAGGTGGGGATGCTCCCCTCCGAAGCACGCCGCACCAACCAGTTCTTATCTGGCCTGCTTCAGATTCCACTTGACCCAGCCATCGCCACTCTGGCAGCCCAGCAGGTGCGAACCCTCCGCACCCAGGGAATTAGCCTGTCACCAATAGATGCCATGATCGCCGCCACTGCCATGCAGTATGGGCTGACCCTGGTGACTTACAACTCCCGCCACTACCCAATGCCAGAGCTTCAGCTGCTCGCCCTTCCCTACCGTGTAGACTAGCCACTGGTAGTAACCCACCAGAGGAGAGGCAGGATGCAGAACATCAAGGAAATC
>JACQHA010000188.1 GCA_016199255.1 Deinococcus sp. | reverse complement strand
GGCAATGCCGAGGAGATGATTGCCCCGGACGGCACGCCGCACACGGCACATACCACCAATCCCGTGCCCTTCATTGTAGCCGCCGACCGGCCAGTGCAGCTCCCCACTCATGGCAAGCTGGCTGATGTGGCACCGGTGATCCGCGGCTTGCAGGGGTGGTAATGGAGCGCATCCCACTACTTGACCTCAAGGCCCAGTACCGTTCGCTCAAGAGCCAGATTGACCAGGCGGTGCTGGCGGTACTAGAGAGCCAGCGGTTCATCCTGGGGCCCAACGTCAAAGCCTTTGAGCAGGAGGCCGAGCAGTTCCTGGGGACGCGTCACGTGATCGCCTGTGCCTCAGGCAGCGACGCCCTGGAGCTGGCGCTGCGCGCTTTAGGCATCGGGTCGAAGCACGAGGTGGTGGTGCCGGCGTTCACCTTTGCCGCCAGCGCCATGCAGGTGTCCCGGGTCGGGGCGGAGCCGGTGTTCGCCGACATTGAGCCCGACACCTTCAACCTGGACCCCATGCGCCTCAGCCAGCACCTGACCTCGCGCACCAAGGCCATGATGCCGGTGCACCTCTTTGGCTGCCCGGTGGACATGGAACCTGTACTGGCGCTGGCCAAGCAGCGGGAGCTGTACATCATTGAGGACGCGGCTCAGGCCATTGGCGCTACGTATCATGGCGCGGCAGTGGGCACCTTGGGCCACATTGGCTGCTTCAGCTTTTACCCTTCCAAGAACCTGGGCGCCTATGGCGATGGAGGCATGCTGGTCACCAATGACGACGTCTTGGCCGATGAGCTGCGGTTACTACGCAACCACGGCCAGACGGACCGGTACACCAGCGAGACCATCGGCACCAACTCCCGGCTAGACGAGATTCAGGCAGCGGTGCTGCGTATCAAGCTCCAGCACTTGCGCGCCTGGACCACCGCCCGGCGGAGCATTGCCCGGCGCTACAACGAACTGTTGCGGGATGTCAAAGACGTGCGCGCCCCTGGCGAGCTGCCGCACGCAGAGCACGTGTTCTATGTCTACACCATCCGGGTCAAGAACCGGCGGCGCGACGCCCTCCGCCAGTACCTGGACCAGCGGGGCATTGACACCTCGGTCTATTACCCGGTGCCTTTGCACCTGCAGCGGGCTTACCTCTACCAGGAGCGTAAGCGCGGTGACCTGCCCGAGTGCGAGCAGGCCTGCGAGGAGGTGCTGAGCCTGCCTATCTACCCAGAACTGACTGACGCCCAGGTGGAGCGCATTGCCGGCGAAATCACCAGCTTCCTGGGGAAGTAACGATCCGCCACGGCTGAAGCCGTGCGGCTTTCTCAGTGGAGGCTTCCCACCCTGAGTTCAGGCACCGCTACGTGTGCCCCCAGCGCGGCGATGTTCAAGGCAGCGTTGTGGTCTGCGTCGAACACGCCGCACTTCGTACAGGAGAAGACCAAGGCATCCCGATGGCCAATCTCCCCGCAGACATGACACCGCTGGCTGGTGTACGCCGGATCGACGAACACGACCGGCACGCCCACCAGCGCCGCCTTGTAGGCGATGAACTGGCGCAGCTGGAAGAAACTCCAACTGGAGTGTCGGTACCGGTCAGCCTGGCGAACCCGCGTCCGCTGGCGAATGCCCTCCAGGTCTTCCAGGACGAGGGCCCGATGCGTCGCCGTCGCCTTGTCCACCAACCGCCGGCTGATGACATGGTTGATGTGGGCGGCATGTCTCCGCTCGCGGCCCGACAGCCGGTTCAAGAGCCGGTGTGCGGCTCTCGTGCCTTTGCGTTGAACGGAGCGGCGAACCTTCGGGTAATGGCCCCGGACTCGGTTGATCTCGTCGGCTTCGTAGGCCTCCCCATCGCTATCAACGGCGACGCGCCGGCGCCCCAGGTCCACGCCCAGCGTCCCTTCGGGGTCACTCGGTTCGGGGGTCGCCTCGGTCAGTGGGATGTGCAGGAAGTAGCGCCCATCCCGCTGCTTGACCAGCGTGGCGGCGGTCGGGTTGGTGCCCTTGAGGTGGCGCTTCTGGTGCTCGCCCGGCTTCGTCTCGATCCGCGCTCGAGCGTGCAGCAGGGTCAGGCTGATGGTCCAGTCCCACTCCCGGAACGAGAAGATCCGGGCATCGTAGTCGATGGAGGTCGGCTTGAACTTGGCATGGGCTTTCGCGGGCACCTTCAG
>JACQHA010000192.1 GCA_016199255.1 Deinococcus sp. | reverse complement strand
GCCCCTTTGGGGTGCCAGAGGATCAGCCCGGCGCCCACCTCGTCATGAATGGAGAAAATGTCCAGGGCCTTCCCCAGCTTGCGGTGATCGCGGCGGGCAATCTCCTCCTGCCGCCTTAAGAACTCCTCCAGTTCCTGCTTGGTGCTGAAGCAGGCGGCGTAGATGCGCTGCAGCATAGGCCGGTGCTCATCCCCCCGCCAGTAGGCCCCAGCAACTGAGAGCAGCTTGAAGTGGGGGCTGAGCTTGCCGGTAGAGGGCACGTGGGGCCCCCGGCACAGGTCAATGAAGTAGTGTCCATTGCCCTGCTGCTCGTAAAAGCTAATGGGCTCGCCAGGGGGAATATCGCGGATCAGCTCTACCTTATAGGGGTCTCCTGTCGCCTGCCACTTGGCCATCGCTTCCTCCCGGGAGATCTCGACGCGGCGCACCAGTAAATCGGCGGCAATGATCTCGTGCATACGCTGCTCGATTTGCTCCAGGTCTTCCGGGGTCAGGGGTCTGGGGAGGTCAAAGTCGTAGTAGAACCCGTCCTCGATGACTGGGCCAATGCCTAAGCGCACCTGGTCCTTGCCAAACAGCTCCGTCACCGCCTGGGCCATGGCGTGGGCAGTGGAGTGGCGAATCACATCCAGCCCATCGGAAACACTGGGAGTCAAGACCTCCAAAGTGGCGCCATCAGGCAAGGCGGTAGCCAGATCCACTGGCTTGCCGTTCACCTTGGCCGCCACCGCTGCTTTGGCCAGCCGGGCTCCGAGCTTCTGGGCAGCGTCCAGGGCCGTAGCGCCCCTGGGCAGCTCCAGCCAATCACCGTTGGGCAGCTGTACCTTCATCGCATCCTCCTGAACTGAAAAAAGCCCCGGAGGGCTTTAGAACCATGGTAGGCACGAGCGGATTTGAACCGCTGACCCCTACCGTGTCAAGGTAGTGCTCTTCCCCTGAGCTACGTGCCTGCGCATCGCATTCACCGCATTCTGGAGGCGCCGGCCGGAGTCGAACCGGCGAATAGCGGTTTTGCAGACCGCCGCCTTAACCACTTGGCTACGGCGCCACCTGAGGGAGAATAACACGCCAGCCGCGGCCGGGTCAAACGCCGTGCGCCACGCTTACTCACCACAGCCAATGCCATAATCTGCCACGTCCCGATCAGTGAGAGCCAGGAGGTAGCTGCTGCCATCAGCGGCCATCACCTTGATCTCGTGGACACCTGAGACGTTTTCTGGACGGTTCAGCCAGAGCGAGGCAATGGTCCCGTCAGGCAGCACGCATGGGGAATTGTCATTGTTGAAGAGCACGCTAACCCTGTCCGGCACACTTGCCCCTGGTGCCAAGCGCCAGATCTGCTCCCCATTCCAGTCGGCTTCAAAGACAATACTCCCGTCAGGCGCATAGTCCGGTTGGTGCAGCGCCCCGCTGTCTGGCAGCCCAGGGGGGCTCTCGGCAGGGGTCAGCATCACCCTGAACCCCGTGCCGTCTGTGCCCACCTCGCAGAGCGCCGTGCCCTGGGCCCCATAGGGTTCATCTGCACAGTCAAACACCACCTGGCGGCCATCAGCCGAGAGCGCCGGCTGGTGATTAAAGGCGTAGGGCGAATTGCCAGTGAGCAGCACTGGTGCGCTCCAGTTGCCACCCCTACGGGTCACTACCCACAAGTCCTGGGCATGGGGACCGCCGCTATCGAGATAGACAATAAGATCCCCGCCTGAAGCCAGGGCACTGAAGCCTCCGGGATGAATCACCTGTCCGCCAGCACGAACCACCACGACCGCCGATAGATCGCCTGCCACCAGCGCCAGGCAAGGCCAGCCGACACACTCGGGGTCAAAACGGTCGGTGCTCAGCAGCAGCCATGCGCCATCGGGCGACATATTCAACCACTCATCGCCTGCTCCTGGGGCCAACTGGTCCAGCGCCCGGCTCACGTTCTCAGGCATCGCTCCCGGCTGCGCCGCAATGCGGTACACCCCGGATTCAGCCACGGTGAAAGTGATGTAACCAACGGCAGCGGGCAAGGTGGCAGCCGGCGGCAAGGAGGTACCAGCAGTGGTAGGAACGGTGACTGGTGGTGGCTCCTCTGGAGCGCTAGCAGACACCACCCTAGCTGGCGCTGGTCGGCACTGGCCCTGGCTATCTCCAGCCAGTGTGCCCCAGGCCAGTACTCCGCCGCCATCAGCGCTAGAGCCAGTGCCCGGCCTGACGGTCACCTGCAGCTCACCGCTTACTGGTTCAGTCAGTACCTCATAGCTGGCATTAAGCGTTAGCCCCGTGACCATGTAACCAGCAGTATTAGCAGGCACGGTAAAAGTCAGGTTGCTGAAGGACGTGCCCAAGTCCATAGGAAAGAGCACTGCCGTTCCCTTCACCAACGCGCCAACGAAGGGTGTGCCGCTGGCACTTTGCACCAGGGCTACTTCATCTCCCCTGGCACCAGTATCGGCCCCTTGCAGCACGTGTAAGAAGCGCACGTCCTGAGGGCCGCCTGGAGCTTCCACCCGCAGGCGGAATTGCATCGGCTCTTGGTTGGCTGGCTCACCCTCCAGCGGCTCCGCTGGTTCGCTGGTGATCACCGGGTCAGCCGGCAGCAAGCTAGTAACCAGAAGCTGCTGGCCAGTAGCTGTGGTCATCATGGCCTGGCTGCCAACGATCACCGCCGGGGCGGGCAGGTTCAGCCAGAAGCGCTTGAAGCGGCCGGCGGTGCGGGACG
>JACQHA010000191.1 GCA_016199255.1 Deinococcus sp. | reverse complement strand
GGCCGTGTCCACGTCCAGGTTTCCCGTGGGCTCATCAGCCAACAGCACCGGCGGGTTGGTGACCAGGGCTCGAGCGACGCTCACCCGCTGCTGCTCGCCGACTGAAAGTTGAATCGGCAGGTTATTGCGCTTGTGGGCCAGCCCCACCTGGCGCAGGGCACTGGTGGCCCGGTCGGGGATGGCACGCGGCGGGGCGCCAATCACCTGCAGGGCGAAAGCCACGTTTTCATAGGCGCTCAGGCCAGGCAGGAGCAGGTGATTCTGGAACACCATGCCAATGCGCCGCCGGTGGTAGGGGAGGCGGGAAAGGCGATAGCGCGCCAGGTTCTCGCCAGCGAACCACACCTGCCCCCTGGTAGGAAAGACGGCGCGCAGCAACAGGTTCAGCATAGTGCTCTTGCCGGCGCCGCTATGGCCGATGAGAAACACGAACTCTCCCTCGTGGATCTGCAGGTTAATATCCTGCAGGGCCATGGTGCGGGTCTGGCGGTACTCTACCGTTACCCCCCGGTATTCAATAATGGGCTGGTTCACCTGCTCCCCCTGGCCGCGACACCCCAATAGGTATCATGGGCGCTCGCGCCTCGCCAGCCAATGACAAGCCCTGGAGAGCGAGCGCCCCATCTGCCTATCCCTGACTCCCCCGGCGCAGTAGCTCGCGGGCGTGGGCCAACGCCTCCCGGCTCTTGGTGCCGGAGAGCATCCTGGCCAGCTCCTCCTCTCGCTCCTGGCCTGCTAGAGGGCTTACGCTGGTCAAAGTGCGGCCCCGGCGCACCGTCTTCGCAATCCAGAAATGCCGCGCCGCCCGGGAGGCCACCTGGGGAAGGTGGGTGATGACAATCACCTGCGCACTGCGGCTGAGCTGCGCCAGGCGTTCCCCCACCTGCACTGCCGCCTCGCCGCCGATGCCCACGTCCACTTCGTCAAACACCAGCGTGTCCACCGGCGGTCGGGAGACAGTCCGGATGGCCAGCATCAGCCGGGAAAGCTCGCCCCCGGACGCCACCTTGACCAAAGGCCGGGGCGGCTCATCAGGGTTGGCGCTGAATAAGAGCTGCACCTGGTCAATGCCTTTCGGGCCGCACTGGTAACGGGGCGGTCCCTGGCCAGGGCCGCTTCCCTCCTCCTGCCGGTTCACGTGAATGACCAGCCGGGCATCGCCCATGCCCAGGGCCTTGAGCTCCTGAGTGATCCGCTGGCTGAGCTCCCGGGCGGCAGTCTGCCTGGCTTGGGAAAGGGCCAGAGCCTCTGTTTGCAGCTGGGCCTGCGCCCTGGCCAGTGCCTGCTCCAGGTGCTCGGTACGTTCCCCGGAACCCTCCAGCCGCTTGCGGTCTGCCTCTCTTTGAGTCCGGAATGCCAGGATTTCGGCGCAGGTGCTGCCATATTTCAGGCGCAGCCGGTCTATGCTTGCCAACCGGGCTTCCACTTCCTCCAGCCGGTGAGGATCGGCCTCCAGCCGCTCGGCGTACTCCTGGAGCGCCTGGGCAGTGGCTTGCACTGCCTGTTGTGCCTGGGCCAGCTCCTGAGCCAAGGCAATCAGCCGGTGGTCGGTGGTGCCAGCGCGCTCCAGCATCCGGCGTGCCAGGTCCAACCGTTCCACCGCTGCCCCTTCCTCCTCGTAGAGGGTCTCCACTGCCCCGCGCGCTGCCTCTGCCAAAGCCTGGGCGTGCGCCAAGACCGTACGCTCCTGCTTCAGCTCCTCTTCTTCCCCGGGGCGCACGCCCACAGCATCAATTTCTCGGCACTGGAAGGCAATAATGTCCAGCTCCCGGGCGCGCTCAGCAGCGCTGCGCCGCAAAGCCTCCAGCTCAGACTGCAGCGCTTGAACCCGCCGGTAGCCCTCCTGGACGCTGGCCAGGAGCTGCTCACTGCCCAGGGTATCGTCCAGGAGTGCCAGGTGTTCTGCTGGCTGCAAGAGACTCTGATGGTCATGTTGCCCATAGATGTCCAGCAAGGTGCTGGTCAGCTGCGCCAGGGAGCCCACCGAGGTCAGCTCCCCGTCAATAGTCGTGCTGCTGCGCTGGGTGGCAATGCGCCGCCCCACAATAGTCTCCTGCTCCCCGGAGCGGAAAATCGCCGAGATTCTCGCTTCCTGGGCGCTGGTACGGATCAAGTCAGGGGAGGCCCTGGCGCCCCGCAAGAGCCCAAGCGCGCCGACAATAATCGACTTCCCCGCGCCGGTTTCGCCGGTGAGGACGTTGAGCCCGGGGCCAAACTCGATCTCTGCCGAGTCGATAATGGCCAGGTTCTCGATCCGCAATAACTCCAACATCAAAGTACATTATGACAAGTGGCTAACAGGGAAGTGGCAAAAAGCCACCCGACGGATTTGAACCGTCGACCTACCGCTTACGAGGCGGTTGCTCTACCACTGAGCTAGGGTGGCACACTGTGCCGACTTGGTATTCTGAGCCCCTAGGTTTCTGGTGTCAACCCTGCCCCGATCTGGGTGCGGAAAGGGAAAAATGCCAGGACCCAGAGTCGAACTGGGGACTTCGTCGTTTTCAGCGACGCGCTCTACCAGCTGAGCTATCCTGGCGCGCTTGGCGGAGCTGACGGGACTTGAACCCGCGACCTCCAGCTTGACAGGCTGGCGTGCTAACCAGCTGCACCACAGCTCCGCAGGCCGGGCAAAGTATACACGTGCCTTGGGGCAGTGTCAAGCGCAGAGCGGCCCCGGCTGGGCAGGGGATTTTGCCGTCCAGGACGGTTCCTTGACAGTGCCAGGGGAGCCTCTTTATAATTTGTATATGGGTGGTCAGCCCCACAAAGTGGCCGGCTGGATGGCCACTGCTGGATGCAGCAAGAACGCGCTCGCAGCGCGTTTTTTTGATCTATGAAGGGCGAAGAGGGAAGAGAGAAAGGAAGGTGGTAACCTTGGGCGAGTACCCTACCCTGAGCGCTGCACAGGTACTGGAAGGCCTCAAGCGCTACCGGCGGATTGCCAAGCAGGATACCTTGGCTGGCGATCAGGCCTTGTTCCGGGTGCGGCACGCTGAGGCCAGGCGGGAAGTCTATGGCGAACTGATGGCATTGGCGGAGCGGGGCGACGTGAAGACGGTCATTGACCGGTCGCTCCAGCTCTATAGCCAGCTCCCGTTTGTCTCTAGCTCTGGCCCCGAGGAGTACCCGGAGATCAAGGGGAAAGAAGACGCCCTGGAGAACTTCTTTGTCATGGTAGGTATGGACCCCAAGGTGCGCCGGGAGGCCAGGAGCCAGCGGCCACCCCTACAGTGAGTCTGGCTGAGCTAGCAAGGCGGTGCAGCACCTGCACCGCCTGTGCCTTGTCCCAGGGCCGGCAGACGGTGGTGTTCGGCGAAGGACTGCCGGACGCCGAGGTGATGATTGTGGGCGAAGCCCCAGGTGGCGACGAGGACGCCAGCGGCCGCCCCTTTGTGGGCCGAGCCGGCCAGCTCCTGGACAAGATCCTGGAGGCCGCCGCTATCCCGCGTGCCGAGCTCTATATCACCAATATTGTGAAATGCCGGCCGCCCCAGAACCGCACCCCGAGCGAGCAGGAGGCCGACACTTGCTGGCAGTGGCTGGAGCAGCAAATAGACCTGATCCGCCCCCAGATTATCGTCACCATGGGCAATGTGCCTACCCAGCGCTTCCTCCACACCAGTGAGGGAATCACCAAGCTGCGCGGGGTCTGGCGGGAGTGGCAGGGGATCAAGGTCTTTCCCATGTTCCACCCGAGCTTCCTCCTCCGTAACCCCAGCCGGGCGCCAGGGGGGCCCAAATCGCTCACCTGGACCGACATCAAGGAGCTTAAAGCAGCAATGGACCAGCTGGGCCCCAAGCCGGAGCAGTGGCGCAAGCCCCGGCTGGTGCAAGAGAGCCTCTTTGGTTGAGCCATGAACCAGTATTTCGCTGCCCTGGTGACCATGCTGGCCCATTCGGCGCTTCTGGCGTTGGGGGAAGGGCAGAGCGGTGCCGAGGATAGACCGTCTGCCCCCAATCTGCCTGAAGCCAGGTCCTTCATCGATACCCTGGACATGCTCCAGGAGAAAACCTCTGGGAACCTGAGCGATGACGAGCGGAGTTATCTGATCAGCGTGCTCTATGACCTGCGCATGAGGTACCTACGTGCGAGCAGTAGTGCAACGGGCGGCTCGGGCTAGGGTGGTGGTCGATGGCCAGGCGGTGGGGCAGATCGGCCCGGGCCTGGCGGTACTCTTGGGGGTAGCAGTTGACGATGCCGAACACGATGCCCAGTACCTGGCGCATAAACTTGCCCGGCTGCGCATTTTCAGCGACGATACTGGCAAGCTGAACCGCTCAGCATTAGAGCTAGGTCTGCCGGCGTTGGTAGTGTCGCAGTTCACTCTGCTCGGCGACACCACCGGCGGAAACCGCCCCAGCTTCACGAAAGCTGCCCCCCTAGAGCTGGGGGAACGGCTCTACCGGGCTTTTATCGTGGCCTTGCGGGCCGAAGGGCTGCAGGTGGAAGAGGGAATCTTCCGGGCTATGATGCAGTTTGAAGTGGTGAACGACGGCCCGGTGACAATCATTATTGATACCGCCGAGCGCCGGGCAGGAGGGGCACCGTGAAGACCTTGCTCATGCTCTTGCTGCTGCTTATTGCCTGGGCCACCCCTGCCCTGGCCTTTGAGGGCCGGGCCACTCTGGTGGCCGAGCGGGTCATCACCTTCCTGGGCCTGCCGATATTCTCAGCCGGGACGGAGCGGGTGCCGGTGGCATTTCAGGGCGACCGCTGGCGCCGGGGCGCCGTAGGGCAGAGTGGATTCATCTACGATGGCCACAGCGGCCTCTTGCTCTCGCTGCGCTCCCGGGACCAGGTCGCGACGCAGGAGCAGGTGCCGCCGGAGTCTCTGCTCTTCCGGCTGGACGGCATTGACCCCAGCATCGCCCAGCGGCTCGATGCCCTGGGAGCCAGGCTAGAGGGCGCGGAAACGCTGGACGGGGTAGAAACCTTCATCTACGGGTTCCAAGAGCACCCTGGTGAGGGAACTGGGGCCATTCTCATCACCAACCGGGCCTCTCTAGCGCCCTCATTAGACGATCTACCCTTACAGATGGTGCGCACTGGGCCGCTACCCTTCTTGGGGGGTCTAGTCGGGTTTCGCCTGACCACTAGGCTGGAAGGGGTACACTCTGAGCCCATCCCGGCTGAGGAGCTGCGCCTGCCCCCCGGCTATCATTTTGTCACCGGGGTGCCGGTAGACAGCGTGGCTTTTCGGGCCAGGCGCGACACTGGCTTTCAGCAGGAGCTGGCTGGACAATACGTTCAGGCGGTGCGCATCCTGGGCTTTGAGCTGCCGGACTTGCCTGGTTCCATTTACATTGCCGGTGACAAGGTGCGGATTGATGAGGGATTTCCAGCTTCTGGCCGTAGCACTATCTGGGACCTGAGTGAGCACCTCACTGCGGTGCAAGACCGCAGCACCAACGTGGTAACCCGGGAGGAGGTGGTGGATCTGCCCGATGACCTATTGCCCGGGAGGCTCGTGACGCGGGACTTCCTCCTGGGCATTGGTGGTGTGCTGGTCCGGACTGGTGAGAAGGATGGACTGGCTACCGAGGTCTATCGCCTGCCCCTGGACAGCCTGCCTTTGCCAGTGGAGATCACCTATGTCCCAGAGCTGGAACTCATTCTCCGCATAGAGTTCAGCCTGATCAGTATCATTCAGGCGAGCCTGGTCACAGAGATCCGGGGACTGCACCAGGAGCGGGTGGAAGACTCCCGCTTCGCACTAGGGGAAGGCACCGTCATCATGCGGGAGTTCAGCCCAGGTAGTGCCGCGTACGCGCAAAGCCCATTCACGCCTAAGCCATAGCGCAGAGAGCTCAGCGACTGCTCTCCTTCTCTACCATCTCAACCGATTTCCGACTTCCGATGAACCTCCTTGCCTTGTAATCCTCCAGGAGGTTGATCTGTCTTCGGCTTGCTCTACGTGCAGAGGCTATAATACCGGCACAGGTGATGACTTAGTTCTCCAGAAGAATGGAGTTCCAATGCAGTCTCACCAAATGGGACACAAGGAGGTAGCGATGAAACGTCTGTTCCTAACCCTACTCGGAGCTGCGTTGCTCTGCGGAGTGCTACTGGTTGCACCAACCGCCAGCGCTCAGCCAGCGAATACGGTGCGGATTACCCCTGATCGAGGTGAAGGTGGGCTGTACCAGGTGGGTCAGACTTTCACCCTAGAAGTCGAGCTCACTGGTCCTTCCGCCCGACTGGCTATCTTCACCAATGATTCTGCAGGCAATGTGCACCAGTTGTTCCCAGAGCCAGGCGCAGTGGTAATTCGTCAGTTCCAGCCTGGCACTTTCCAGCTGCCTTCTGCCACTGACACTATGCAGTTCACTGTGCAGGGGTCCATTGGCACCCAGCAGATCCTGGTCTTCGCCAGCCCAACGGTTCTCGATCTCGAGCGCCTGGGGGTGATTATCACCAATGCCCTGGGGACCGGTACGGTAGTGACCCGAGGTGGGCTGATTCAGCAGGCCCAGTTCCTCCTTCCCGCTGGCCAGGTGCCGGCCATCAACGTCTCTTCTCTTAACATTATTCCCACTACCGTGCCCACCACCGGCTTCATCCGGGTGCGCACTAACGTCCCTGGCGCCACGGTGTTCGTCAATGGTTTCCTGAAGGGGGTCACCGATACGAATGGCTTGCTCACCGTCTCAGCCAACGTTGGAGTAAAGCAAGTAGCGGTGATTGGCGAGGGATTCTTAGTAGGGGTTGAGAGTGTCAATGTGCTTCCCGGGACTGCTGTGGAGGTCGTGATTACCCTCAGTCCGGCACCATAGAGTCTGGCCCGTGAGTAAAAGAGGCGTGGCTGAGTGGCCGCGCCTGGTTGTAGGGGAATCCGTCACTTGGGTTCAAAGAAAGAAACGGTCCGGCAGCGCCGGACCGCTTCCCGCTTATCCCTCGGGACTCGGGGGTTGGCCTAGATCCTACATGGAGGTGGAATAACCGAGCCACGTGTCAACACATAGACAATGGCCGGGTTGTCCTGACGAGTGAGGGTAAGAGTTTGATCGGTAGCCCCGCTTATCACAGCGTTAAAGTTCAGAGGCACCCCGCGTACCGGGTCGGCGCTGAGAGTGGCATTTCTGGGACCAGATGGGGTGCCGGTGACGGT
>JACQHA010000195.1 GCA_016199255.1 Deinococcus sp. | reverse complement strand
CAGCTCCCGGGCAATGGCCAGCACCTGTTCCTGAAGCTGGTCCTGGGGCTGTGCCAGAGCCGACGCCACTAACTGCATAGCGCCTGCCACGAGTATCACCAGCACGCCCCACAGCAAACTAGTACGCCCCATCTTAGAGCAACTCCTCTATCTTGGCCTGGAGCAGGTCCCTGGTGATCTCGCCCACGTGCTTATAGGCAATGCGTCCCTCCCGGTCAATGAAGAATGTCTCGGGGACACCATACACGCCATAGTTAATGGCATTTTCGCCCCCAGGGGTGTCTGGGCCATTGGGGAACGTGAGCTGGAACCGCTCGATGAACTGCCTCGCGGCCTGCTCGGTGTCCTGGATATCCACCCCCAAGAAGACCACTCCCCGGTCCTGATAAGTCTCCCACCCCTCCTGCAGCACCGGGGCCTCGTTCCAGCAAGCGGGGTAGCACCAGGAAGCCCAGAAATTCACCACCACGACTTTGCCCCCAAGCTCATCGAGCGAAATGGTGCCCCCATCGTAGAGCGTGAGCACCAAGGGAAAAGCTGGCTTGCCCACTAGCGGTGAAGGGATCTCCCTGGGGTCCCGGCGGAAGCCAAATGCCAGCACCAGCACCAAAGGGACCACAATCACCAGGGGCAAGAGCACCTTGCGCCAGGTCTGCCACTGCATAGTCCCCCCCTCTTTATCCCACCTGGCGGCGCGGCGTGGGCCAGATAGCAATGAGCGCACCGATCAGGACCACGCCGCCGCCCAGCCAGATCCAGGCCACCATGGGCTTCACCAGGGCAGTGATGGTGGCCGAGCTGCCATCCGGCTCCACCGCAGTAAGCGTCAGATACAGATCTTCAGCTAAGGTGGAGTGTACTGCCGGCGTGGCCACCGGGGTGCGCAGGGAAGGATAGAAGCGCAGCGCCGGCTCCAGCGTGCCCAATAGCCGCCCATCCTTCTCTATGGCTACTGAGCTGGCGACAGTCAGACGCTGCGGCTCCTGGTAGCCGCGCACCTCTACGAGCTGTACCGAGTAGCCAGCAATGGCCAGGCTGCCACCAGTGCGCAAGGTACTCTCGCGCTGCTGGCTGAACGCCGATGACATGGCGATGCCCAGGGCAATCAGCACCACGCCCAGGTGCACTACAAACCCACCGTAGCGCCGGCGGTTCCTGGCTACTAACTGGCCCAGCGCTACCAGCGGCCCCTCGCCACTAGAGCGGCGGCGAGCGCTCACCGCCACCACCAGGTCCTGCCCCATGCCCACCACAATAAAGGCCGCCAGCACACAGGTGAGCAGCGGCGCCAGCCTGGTGATCCCCAGCACATACCCCAGCACACCCACCAGCATGGCACCAATCCCAGGCAGCAGGAAACGCTGTCTCAATACCTCGGGGGGAGTGCGCCGCCAAGGCAAGAGCGGCCCCACCCCCATCAGGAACAGGAGCGCCAGGGCAATCGGCACATTCACCTGGTTGAAGAACGGCGCGCCGACACTAATCTTCGTCCCTTGGATGGCCTCCACCACCAGCGGGAACATGGTCCCCACCAGCACCGCGAAGGCAAACCCCACCAGGAGCAGATTATTGACCAAGAAGGCGCTCTCCCTGGACACTGCGCCGTCCAGCTCAGCATCGTCCTTGAGCTTGTCCCCTCGCCACACCAGCACGCTGATGGAGCCCAAGAGCAGCGCCCCAATGAAGCTCAGGAACAGCGGCCCGATCACCGACAGGGAGAAGGCGTGCACCGACGATAAGATGCCGCTGCGGGTCAGGAAGGTGCCAAACAGGGTCAGCGCGAAGGTGACAATGACCAGTGTCAGGTTCCACACCTTGAGCATGCGCCGCCGCTCCTGAACCATGACTGAATGCAGGAATGCCGTGGCGGTGAGCCAGGGCAGGAACGAGGCATTCTCCACTGGGTCCCAGGCCCAGTAGCCGCCCCAGCCCAGGACTTCATAGGACCACCAGCCGCCTAGCAGGATACCCATCGAGAGGAAGGCCCAGGCGGTAATCAGCCAGCGCCGGATCAGAAAGAGCCAGTCTTCCCGCAGCCGCCCGCTGAACAGCGCCGCCATGGCAAAGGCATACGGCACACTGAATCCCACAAAGCCCAGGTAGAGCATGGGGGGGTGGACCGCCATGAGGTAGTGGTTCTGCAGCAACGGGTTGGGGCCAGTGCCGTTCTCCGGCACGGGGAAGATCTGCCGGAAGGGGTTCGCCGGCCCGGCCATCAGGCCAAGGAAAAAGACGTTGAGGGTGAGCAGCGTGGCGGTCACATAGGGCATCAGCTCCTGGTGCTTGCGCCAGTTGCTGTACACCACCAGAGAGGTATAAATCGCCAGCAGCCACGCCCAGAAGAGGATCGAGCCCTCCAGTGCGCCCCAAAGCGCAATGATGGTGAACAAGAGCGGTGTCTCGCGGCTATGGTTGTTGGCCACATACTCGATGCTGAAATCATGGGTCAACAGGGCATATTCCATAGCGACCACAGCTACAGTGAGCAGGCCGAGCACCGCCCAGGCACTAGTCTGGCCACTGAAAGTGAACGCCTCCTGCCGCCGGCGCGCCCCCAGCACCGAGGCCACCACACCATAGACAGCCACCACCAGAGCTACTACCAGGCTAAAGTGGCCAATGGTAGCGGTCATGAACCCTCCTTGATCAAGGTCCGGTAGGCGTCCGCCGGGTGGCTTTCCCCAGGCTTGGGTGGCGCATACTGCTCAGAGTGCTTCACCAGCACGTTGTGGGACTCAAAGACGCCACTGGCGCTAAAGGTGCCCTCCACCACCACCCCCATGCCCGGCTGGAAAAGATCAGGCGGTGCTCCTACGTGGTGCACCGGCACCACCTGGTTACTTTCATCAGTTACCTGGAAGCGCAGGTCCCTGATCTCCGCATCCCACTGTACCGACCCCGGCACCACCTGCCCGCCCAGCCGCAGTGGCCGGCCATAGGCCTGGCTCCCCTGGTTCAGCAGCTCGAAGGGGGTATAAAAATACACCACGCCGCTCCCCAGCCCGTCGTACACCAAGTAGCCCAGGGCTAAAAGTAGCACGGCACCACCAATCAGCAGCCGCAGGCGCTTGCGCTTCATGCGTCCCTCCGGCGCGCCGCTAGATCTTTCTTGGCCTCAGCAGTGCGCTGAATGAGTGACAGGTAATAGCCCACCAACACGCCAAAGGCAATGCCATAGGCTGCTACGATATATACCGTGTGGGTCATCCCGCACCACCTTCCACATGCACCGCGCCTGCCGCCAGCGGCGCCATCTCCGGCTTGGGCGCTTCCAGCTCACCCTGCAGCTGGCCCAGGCGCACCCGGTGGATGAGGAAAAAGAAATACAGCAGGGTAAAGGCAGCGACATTGATCAAGAGCGCTGCCAGCATCCTGGGGTCCTCAATAGCAGGGCCCTGGGTACGCAGCACCACCGGCGGGCGCAACACCGATGGAGCCTGGTGCAACGTGCGCCACCAGTACACCGACAGGTGAATAATGGGCACATCTGCCAGGCCAATGATCCCCACTACTGCCGCCAGCCTGGCGCGACGGCCCGGGTCTTCCACAAAGGAGCGCAGCAGTAAGTAGCCAGCGAAGATAATGAACATCAGCGCAGTGGAGGTCAGGCGGGCATCCCAGGTCCACCAGGTGCCCCAGGTAGGCTTGCCCCAGATGCCGCCAGTCACCAGCGCCAGACCACACAGCACCACTGCCAGTTCGCCGGCGGCGTGGGCAATCAAGTCCCAGCGCCACTGCCTGGTGATCAAGTAGAGCAAGCTGCTGACCCCCACTACGATTACCGTCAGGTACATTGCCCAGGCGCTGGGCACATGCACGTACATAATGCGCTGCACCTGGCCCTGCACCCGGTCAGGCGGCGCGGTGAAAGCGGCGATCTGTCCCGCCAGCAGCGCCAGCAGCGCCAT
>JACQHA010000189.1 GCA_016199255.1 Deinococcus sp. | reverse complement strand
GGCCCACGCCGCCAGCGGCAGAGTGGATGAGTACTGTCTCGCCAGCCTTTAGGCCGCCCATGACCACAATGAGCTGGTAGGCAGTGAGGTAGTTCACCGGCAGTGCCGCTCCTTCCTCAGCACTCATGCCGGCTGGCCGCGGGAAAACTTGCTGCTCAGGCACACAGACTACGTCGGCGTAACCGCCAAAGCAGGTCAGGGCCAGGACCTCTTGGCCCAGCCAGTCGGCGCTGATTTCTGGGCCTACGGCGTCTACTTGCCCGGCCACTTCGTAGCCCGGGACCGCCGGGAGGCGGGGCAAGTCGGGATACAGCCCCATCCGCCCCAGGATGTCGGCGAAGTTGACGCCTGAGGCAGCGACCCGGATGCGCACTTCGCCCTGGCTCGGTTTGGGATCAGGGGCTTCTTGTATCTGGAGCACTTCCGGTGGGCCAGCCCGCGTAATCCAGATCTGGCGCATAGGTTCTCCCTATTCCCATAGCTCCGGCAGGACATGTAAGTCCTCGCCGCTCACCAGGGTCTTGAGGGCCTTCAGCCCGGCTGGGGCCAAAGATATTTGAAAGCCGTACTCAGTGGGCTTGGGCAGCAAGTAGCCAGCGCGCAGCAGGCGCTCCACCAGCAGCTTGGCCTCGCCTCGCAGGTGAGCGGGCACTGCCCGGTAGGCATGGACCACCTGGGTATGGCTCTCGCCAATTTTGCGCTTGGCCAGCAGCTTGGCGGTTAACTGGCGCAGCAGCCGGCGCCGGGGTACTGGGTCAGATTCGATGGTCATTGGCGGAGGCGGTGCCAATGGCTCCGCTTCCCACTGGGCCACACCCAGCCACTGGGCTAGGGTGGGTACTAGCGCCTCGGGAAGGTCGCCGTTAGCACTGAGGCTCTGGTGGTGGGACACAATCAGGAACGTGAGCTGGCAAGGGTTGATTCCCAGCCGGGCAGCCGCTTCCCACACTGGTACCGTCTTCATCCTGCCTCCAGCTGGGCCAGAAGCGCTGGGGAAACCGGCACCAGCTCCAGCGCCTCGTCTAGCGCCACTTTGGCACGCCGCCCGGCGCTGGCTAGCCGGCGGAACAGCTCCTCAGCCAGTAGCTCCACCAGCACCTGGGGGTCAGGCGCTGCTGCGCGGGGTACTACTAGCTCCATGAGCAAGGCGCCAGCGTAGGGCCGGCAGTCGTATTCCACTGGTGCCGGGTCCAGGGCTGCTGCCACCTCGCCAAAAGCAGCGGCGGCAGCCAGGGCCAAAGTGCCGCTCAGGTCCGGGCGCTGGCTCCAGGGCTGGGCCAAATGGCCGGGGAGGGGTAAGACCAGGCTCACAGTGAACCAGGCCTCTTCCACGTCGCTCTCCACTGCCAGGATGAGCGGCAGCGCTTTAGGGGAGTCTTGGGCCAGGGCTAGGGTGGCGGCTATCAGGTGGCGGTGTAGCACAGCTAGCTGGGTGGCCTGGCACGCTGGCTCCAGCGCTGCTAGCTGCTTTTGAAGCTGCTGGACTTGCTGCTGGTAAGCAACCGCTTGCTCCGCCGCCTCCTGGTCCAGTGCGGCCAGCTGGCGCTCTAAAGCACTGCGCCACTCCTGGTAATTGGCCTGGCGCAGCTGAAAATCGCGCTGGGCCTGGGCCAGCGCTGCCTCGATTTGCTGCTTGCTATTCTGGCGCTGCGCTTCACAGGCCTCTAGTTGCTCAGCCAGCCCTGGGGCCACGCTATCTATTTTAGGCAGCTACCGGAATAAATTCCGGGGCGGGGAGCGCTAGAGGGTTACCTGCTGGCCATCGCTGGCACATTCAAACTCTAGCTCGTCTAGGTGTGCCACCACTTCCGGGCCCAAGTGGGTGAGCACAGTGCGGCGGCTCTTGATCTCGCTGCGCCGGCACTGCAGCTCGGCGTAGTTCATGTGGTAGTAGAGTGCATCTCGGTAGTAGGTGCACTCGCAGATAAACAGGTCAGCCTGGGCCGACAGCTCCCCCAGCCGCGGGATCCACTGGGTATCACCACTAAAGAGGATTCCCTTGCGCTCCACCCGGACTAAATAGCCCAGGCAGAGCATGCCGGGCTGGTGGACAACTTCGAAGGGGAGAATGTCTACGCCACACAGCTGCACTGGCTGCTCTGGCCGCACCTCCACATAGCGCAGGGCGAAGCGCCGCTGCTCCGGGGTCTGGTCGGGATACAGGGTGTGCAGCAGCTGTTCTACTTGTTGAGCGGTGCCTGGTGGCCCTGCCACTACCACCGGTTTCTGGCGCTGGGAGGCAAACTGGAAATCCAATAGCAGGAAGGGAAGGCCACCAAAGTGGTCGCCGTGCAGGTGGCTGATAAGCACCAGGTCCAGGCCGGCGGGATCGACTTTGGCCTGCTTCAAGGCATACAGGCTGCAGGGGCCACAGTCCAGCAGGAAGTTAGCAGTGCGCGACTGCGCCAGGTAACAGGTCTGGAGCCTGCCGCCACTGGCGAAGGCGTCACCGGTACCTAAGAACGTCACTTGCACTGCCATCTGTCACCTGCCTTTGCACGCTTGCTGGCACACTGGGGGCTAGTATACACGCGCGCCCGGACTGATCGGCCGGGCGCGTCGGGGACGGGCGAGCTAATAGTGGAGTTTCACCACGCTGAGGTGCCTGGGCTGGAACTCCCGGGTAAGGGACTGGATCAGGTTTTTCCGCTTCACGGCTGGCGAGCAGGTGACAATGTCCAAATGGGCGTATTCGTGCTCTGGCCAGGTGTGGCACGAGAGGTGGGACTCGGCCAGAATCAACACCGCGCTAATACCTGGGTTGAAGAAGTGGGCGAAAGTATCGCGCACCGTAAGGTTTAGAGCGGCAGCAATGGACCGCAAAGCTTCCTGCAGCTTCTCGGGGTTATCCAGAATTCCTGGACGCACTCCGTAGAGCTGGGCCACCCAGTGTTCGACGTAGGGAGCCGGATACGGGGCGTTCCTACTAGAGAGGTCGCGCGCGGAGCGCTCAACCACCGGTGAGGATGTCTGGTCTAGTATCAATGATGGCACCTCCGTAGTGGAATCGTGAGTGAGGACGACGTCACCTGCCGGACTGCGATCTTCTTCGCCTGTAGTTGGGACTTTCCGGAGAAGCCCGGGCACGCTGACCCAAACCCCCCTCACAATCTGCGAATGCTAGCACCTTTTGCCGTCAATAGCAAGAGGTTAAATCGCAAAGGGCCGCGGTGGCGATGCTCTAGTGCTCTTTCCCGGCCTTTCGCGATTCCACTACGTCCTAGTCGCTAGATCGCAGCTTTGGCCCGTTCCAGAGCCAGCTCAATCAGCCGGTCAATGAGCTGAGGATAGGGCAGGCCCGAAGCCTCCCAGAGGCGCGGGTACATGCTGGTGCTGGTAAAGCCCGGCATGGTGTTGATCTCATTCAGAGAGATCCGCTCGCTGCCCCGCTCTAAGAAGAAGTCCGCTCTGGCCAGCCCGGCGGCGTCGATGGCGAGAAAAGCCTGGCGGCCAATGCTGCGAATGCGCTCCGCCAACGCCGGCGGGATAGCAGCGGGGATCACCAGCTCGGCCAGACCCTCGCTGTATTTAGTGTGGTAGTCGTAGAACTCACTTTGATAGACCACCTCGCCCACCACAGACACCTGGGGATCGTCATTGCCCAGCACGGCGCACTCCAGCTCCCGGGCGTTGACTGCCTGCTCTACAAGCAAGCGCCGGTCGTGGCGCATGGCCTCTTCCAGCCCGGCGCGCAAGTCTCGCCGATTCTTGGCCTTGGTGACTCCCACCGAAGAGCCCAGATTAGCCGGCTTCACAAAGCAGGGGTAGCCCAGGGCGGCTGCAATCTGGTCCAGGGTCTCTTCCCAGTGGGCTTTCACCTGGCTGCGCGCCAGTGGGAGATAGGGCACCTGGGGCAGGCCGTGGGCGGCGAACACAGTTTTCATCATGATCTTGTCCATGCCCACAGCGCTGCCCAAAACGCCGGAGCCCACAAAGGGCAGCCCGGCCAGT
>JACQHA010000190.1 GCA_016199255.1 Deinococcus sp. | reverse complement strand
GTAGGGGCGGCCCCCTGTGGCCGCCCTCGTCAGGAACGGCCCCAAACCGGGCACCCACGGGGGGGTGCCCCTACCTGGGGGCAGGCCACCGGCGAGGAGGTTCTCCTCTAGCGATCATTTATCCGGGTTTGGTATCACTTGGCCTGATCAACTAAACTGGGCGTCAGCACCATGTTATCCCGGTGGATAACCTCGTCGTAGTCCTTGTGGCCCAGGATCTGGGCAATCTCGCTGGTCTTGTGCCCCAAAATGCTCCGCAGCTCCTCTGCCGGGTAGTTCACCAGCCCCCGCGCCACCTCGCCCTCGGGGCCCACCACCCGCACTGCTTCCCCAAAGCCAAAGTCTCCCTCGACGCCAGTGACTCCCGAGGGCAATAGGCTCCGCCCTTGCCGCAGCGCCTTTACTGCTCCGGCATCCACCTGCACTGCCCCCTGCAGCTCCAGGCCGGCGATCCAGCGCTGCCGCCCGCTGCGCCGGCTCCTGGGGTGGAAGTAGGTGCCAATCTTCTCCCCGGCGGCCAGCCGCTCCAGCGCCTGGCCCCCCACGCCGGCAATGATCACCGGGATGCCGGCGTCAGTGGCGATTCTAGCTGCCCGCAGCTTGGTCACCATGCCCCCTGTGCCCCGGGAGGACCCGGTGCCCCCAGCCAGAGTCAGGAGCTGGGGGGTGATCTCCGGCACCTCGGGGATCAGCTGGGCATTGGGGTCAGTGTGGGGATCGGCAGTATAGAGCCCGTCAATATCAGTAAGCAAGATCAGCAGCTCGGCCTCGATTAAATATGCCGTCCAGGCAGACAAAGTATCGTTATCGCCAAATTTGATCTCAGCAGTGGCTACTGCATCGTTTTCGTTGACAATTGGCACTGCTCCGGCGCTGAACAGCGCTTCGAAGGTGTTCCGGGCATTCAGATAGCGGCGCCGCGCCTGGAAATCTTCATGGGTCAAGAGAATCTGCCCTACCGGCGTAGGGGCAAAGGCCCTGGCCCAGTCCAGCATCACCAGCGCCTGCCCCACTGCTGCCGCCGCCTGCTTCTTGGGCAAGGTGCGAACCTGGTCCAGCCCCAGCGCCCACCGGCCAGCAGCTATCGCGCCAGAGCTCACCACCGCCACCTGAGCACCCCAGGCCTGCACCCCT
The DNA here is from genome assembly GCA_016199255.1 of Deinococcus sp. Lineage (GTDB taxonomy): Bacteria > Deinococcota > Deinococci > JACQHA01 > JACQHA01 > JACQHA01. The sequence goes on along the minus strand of JACQHA010000190.1, from coordinate 894 downwards.
CTGGCCAGCGCCCACAGCTGGGGCGGGGCAATCATCCCCCGCTCGTCAGTGATCGTAGACGACCCCACCTTCACCACCAGGCGGCGGGGGCGCAATCTGCCCTCATTAGTTCCCTTCACCTCAACCATCAGGGGAGATTATAGCTACCTGCCTTCCAGCGGCAGCACAATCCCCAGCTCTCCCCAGCGCCGGTCCACTTGTTGCTTGATCTCTGAGCTCATCTCCAGGCGCTCTGGCCAGCGGCGGGTAAAGCCCTCCTCAGGCCACTTGCGGGTGGCGTCAATGCCCAGGTGCGTAGGGACACTGGCATCGGGCCCCAGGGCCACATCCCGCCGGGCGTCAATGTTGTTTAACGCCACCCACCACACCTCTTGAGGATTATGCACCTCTACATCGTCATCCAGCACCACCGTAGCCGTAGGCACTGGGGTGCGCCGCTGGGCCCAGAGAGCCTGGAGCACTTGCCGCACCTGATACGGTGCACGCTTCTGGATGGTGACAAACAAAAGATGTCCCCCTGCCCCCAGGTGGCAGCGCTTTAGCTCAGGCACCGCTACCCGGAGCGCTTCCAGGTCAGTGGGCGCCGGTGTTCTGGCCGGAGCCGGCCGCACATCTCCTCTACTTAGTTCCTCAGGCAGCTTGCTGGTGGCATCAATACCCAGCTTGGTGCCGTAGCTGAACGCGTGCGAGGCATGATCCAGCACGTCCACCGGCCCAGGAGTGAAGTGCACATCGCACCCCACATCAATGCTGCTCAGGGCCCGCTGCCAGCAGCCTACCACATCATGCACATCCACATCGGCATCGAACACCACAATCACCTTGGCGAGCATCAGCTGCCCCTGGCCCCACAGGGCGTTCATGACCTTGTAGGCGTGGCCGGGATAGCGCTTC
>JACQHA010000184.1 GCA_016199255.1 Deinococcus sp. | reverse complement strand
GGCCCGGTGATCTCCACCATCTCGTTGTAGGCCACGTTGTGAATACGCTCCACGAACACCAGCGGTCCGGCGATGCGTGACACGGTGCGGTACTCTTTGCTGGCCAAAGGTGGCAGGGTCATAGGCTACTCTCGATCCTTTGGATCAGCGCCTGTAGCTGCCCGGGAGCATCTTCCACCGGCAGCTCTTTCATGCGCGCCATCTCGGCCACGATGGGGAGAGAAGTAATACGCTCCAGTGGGGTGCCTGCTGCTAGGGCAGTGGTGGTGCGCTGGTGAAAGACCAGGATGGCTCGCAACATCCAGTAGGTTTTATCCAGCGGGCAGAAGCGATCCATCTGGTGATAGGCCGATTGCTGCAGGAAGTCCTCGCGCAGCATGCGCGCCACAGCCAGCACCAGCCGTTGGGATTCGGCCAGCGCGTCGGGCCCCACCAGTTGCACGATCTCCAAGAGTTCCACTTCGCGCTGCAAGAGCGCCATGGCTTCGCGCGCCAGGCTGTTCCAGTCTGGCGCGCTGGTCCGGGCGTACCACTCCTCTAGGTGATACAGCGTGTAGCTGCGCATCCAGTTAATGGCCGGGAAGTGGCGGCGGCGAGAGAGGTCGTAGTCCAGGGCCCAGAACGTGCCCACCACCCGCAGCGAGTTATGGGTCATTGGCTCAGAGAAATCGCCTCCAGGCGGCGAGACAGCGCCGATTACCGTCACTGACCCGGTGCGCTCTGCCCCACTAGTGGCCAGGCACCGTACCCGCCCGGAGCGCTCATAGAACTCAGAGAGGCGGGTCGCCAGGTATGCCGGGTAGCCTTCCTCGCCGGGCATCTCCTCCAAACGGCTGGAGATCTCGCGCAGCGCCTCCCCCCAGCGCGAGGTGCTGTCTGCCAGCAGCAGCACGTTATACCCCATGTCGCGGTAGTACTCCGCCAGGGTGATGCCGGTATAGATGCTGGCCTCGCGTGCTGCCACCGGCATATTGGAGGTGTTGGCAATCAAGATGGTGCGTTCCATCAAGGGTGCGCCGTGGCGGGGATCCTCAAGGGTGGGGAATTCCTCCACCACCTCGGTGATCTCGTTGCCGCGCTCGCCGCAGCCCACGTACACCACCACGTCGGCTTCCGCCCAGCGCGCCAGGGACTGTTCGGTGACTGTTTTCCCGGTTCCGAATCCGCCCGGGATAATGGCCGCGCCGCCCTGGGCCACCGGGAAAAAGGTGTCGATGATGCGCGTCCCGGTAAGGAGCGGCCGGTCGGGGTCGAGCTTGGCTTGATAGGGACGAGGCCGGCGCACCGGCCACTGCTGCATCAGGGTAAGTTCCCGGCGCGTGCCGGCCAATTCCAGCACCACCACTGGTTCCTGCACGGTGAATGTCCCACTGCCAATGTCCATCACCCGGCCGCTGACGCCTGGTGGCACCAAGAGGCGATGCTCAATAGTCTGGCTCTCTGGCACCACGCCTAACACATCACCTGGCCCGACGTTCTGCCCAGGGGCAACCTGCGGCGTGAAATGCCAGCGCCGCTCCAGAGGCAAGGGCGAGGCCACTACACCGCGCTCCAGGAAGTTTCCCGTGGCCGCCGCCAGGTCAGCCAGGGGGCGCTGCAGCCCGTCGTACACTCGCCCTAGCAGGCCAGGGCCGAGCTGGGCCACCAGGGGTGCGCCGCTGCTGACTACTGGCTCGCCGATTCTCAGCCCGCTAGTGTTCTCGTAAACCTGGATGGTGGCCAGGTCGCCACTGAGCTGGATGACCTCGCCAATCAGGCCCAGCTCGCCGACCCGCACCACGTCGTATAGGCGCGCCTCCTCCAGGCCGGTGGCAGCCACGACTGGCCCGGCGATGCGGGTCACGCGGCCTGGGGGGTTGCTGCTTTCACTCATATGAGCCCTCAGGTGATTCACCCGGGAAGGTGATGTGGAAGCCAATGGCCCGGCGAATCAGCTCGGCGATTTGCTGCTGGCGCGCCCCTTCCGGCCCGCGAGGCTCGCCACTGGGGATGGCCAGATAGGGTAAATGGTCAGCTGCCTCCAGCTGGCGGCGAAAAGCGGGATCAAAGCCGGCCAGTAGCTCATCATCAATAGCTAGTAAGCCTACCTCGCCGGCCTCCAGCCAGTCAGCAATCAGGCGCTGGGCGGCCTGGGCATCAGCGGCGGCGAAGGCTTCCACTCCAGCTAGGTGAAAGCCGGGGACCAGTGAGGGACGGGCGACGACCAGCAGGCGGCTCATGCGACAAACCTTAGCTCGGCAAGGATGCGCTCCGGTTCTTCGGCCAGTAATAAGCCCTGCGCCATAAGGCGCAGGTTGGCGACTTCGTTGGTTTTAAGCGCTAGGTAGCCCAGCAGTACCCCGATGCCTAAGGGATCGCTGGCTATCAAGCTAGCGGCGTGCTGGAGTTGCCGCTGGGCCAGCGCCCGCTCGAAGACGCTCAGGCGGGGTGCGGCGGCGTAGGCCTCTAGGGCGCCAGTGAGCGTGGCACCATAGGGTGTGGGGGCAAGTATCTGGATGGCTCTGGGCACTGTCTCCTGGTGGGCAGCTTCGGCCAGCAAGGTGAGCGGCGCCCGCCCCGGGCCGATAAACAGTGCGGTGGCGTCCTCAGATCCCAAGTGTTTACGAAGCAGCCCGGCCGTGTCTGGCGTGCCCACCAGGCGTAGCGCGGTCATGATGTTCCCTATGTCGGCCTCAAGTGCCAGCGCCTGGCCCAGCACCGTATCCCCGGCGGCTTGCAGCGCCGTGCGGAAATACCAGCGGTCCAGCGCCAGCTCCAGCTCAAATGGTTCTGCTCCTCCCTCCCGGCCCGGTTCAGTAGCGCGCGTCGCCAGCAAAGGCTGCGCTAGAGAGAGGCGCCAGGTAGCGATTAGATCAATTGCGGTGCGCACGTTGGGAGCACGCGCTAGTTCAGCCAGATCAGCGGGACGCAGTTCGCCAATGGGCAGCGTGCTGGCCAGGATTTCATCAGCCGGCACTTGTCGAGCCAGCCCGCGCAGCACCGTCTTGACGTTGTGCAGGTCATAGCGGCGCAGCACCACCGCCGCCAGCTCGCCGGCTGGCCCAGCATAGAAGCTGCGGGCTTTGCCGAGAGTGGCTGCCAGATCGCTGCGCAGCGCCTCAGCCAGGCAGGCCAGGCCGCTCAGCCGCACCAGCGCTGCTTCCACTGCCGTGCTGTAGGCGGTGTTGGTGAGCGCAGTGAGCAGGCCCGGGACGCTGCCCGCTTCGGCTAACCCTTCCAGCGTACGGCGGGAGAGCAGGCGGGATTTCATGGCCCTGAGGCGGGCGTTGCCGTAATCAAACTCCGACATGTCAAGGCGCTATGGCCACTTCCCAGCGCTCCTGGTTCTCTGGCGAGTCTCTGAGGAAGATTGCCAGGTCGCGGCGCAGGAAGGGAATAGCCCGTTCCAGGCGGGCCTCCAAGGTGTTGGTGACCACCACCCGGCCATCACCGCTGCGCACTACCACCCCTCCCCAGCAGTGCAGGGCGGAAACGATCGCCAGATCGACTCCCAGCTCATCCAGAATGCGGCGCGCCAGGGCTTCATCCCGCGGGTCAACTTCTACTAAAGGCCAGCCGCCAGCCAGCTCGGCGCTGCCCAGGGCGCTAAGTGCTTCCTGGATCAGCAGGCGCAGCGCATAATCTGGGCTAGCGCGCGCGCTGGCCAGGCGCCGGCGGGTTTCCGCCAGCGCCGCCTCGACCAGCCGCTGGCGCACTTCGCCTACCAGGCGCAGCGCTACGAGCTTGGCCTGGTGTAACCGGCGGGCGCGCTCACCGGCAGCGGGCTGCCGGGCTGCTTCCTGTATGGCCACTGCCTTCAGCTCAGCCTCGGCCACGATCTGCTGGGCGCGCGCTGCGGCTTCGGCGCCCAGGCGGGCTACCTCGACCTCGCCAGAGGCTTCGATGGCCGCCAGGATGCTTTCCAGGCTCACCCGCTCACTCCTCCGCCCAAGAGCAGGACCATGGCTGCTACCGCAAAGCCCAGGATCACCATGGTCTCGGGAATGGCGATGAGCAGGATTACCAAGCCAAGCATCTCCCGCTTTTCAGCGATCAAACCCACGCCCGCCGATCCGATCCGGCCCTGGGCCAGCCCGGTGCCAATGGCCGCCAGGCCCACGGCTAATCCTGCCCCGATGGCGACTAATCCAGTGTGGTCCATGTGCTCCTCCCCAGTGCCAGGTGACGTTATCCGCTACTGGTCACCTGGCGCTTAAACGGTTCGTAGGGCCTCCCTCCCCCCTCATAGAACTTGTGGAAGAATTCCACATAGTGCAGACGCAGGCTGTGGATGGTGGGGCTGAACGCGCCCAGGGTGAAGTTGAGCGCATGGATCAGCACAGCCACCATGATCCCCACCACCAGGTTGCCCAGGCTCCCTGCCAGCTCATTGGCGATTCTTGCCAGATAGACCGAGGCCAAGCCAATGGCGGCAATGCGCAAGTAAGAGAGGATGTTGCCTACCAGCCCGAGAAACTCAATGGGCCCCATGAGCAGGCCTAGCCAGCCCAGCGAGGCGCCCAGCAGGGCGATCCCAATCATCATCAGGGCGATGCCAGGCGTCATGAAGCCAGCCGGTAGCCACTTGACGGCCACAGAGACAATCAAGAATAGCCCGATGAGCCCCAGGAGCATCCCGCCGCGTTCGAGCAGGAAGTGCCGGCTGCGCTCCCGGGCCGCCTCCCAGACGCCCAGCACCAGCCCTAGGGTAATGTGCGCGGCGCCCAGGGCGATGCTGAACAGCAGCAGGCCAGTGACCTGGCCGGCGCTGGCCCGGTTCAGCCAGAGGGGGTGCAGGCCCCAGCGCTCCCCCAGGGTGCCGAGCACCTCGCCATACAGGAAGCCGAAGACGATGCTCCAGGCGGCGCCCATTATTAGCACCTGCACCAAATCGCGCCTGAGTCCTGGCTGGCGGGCTATGGCGGGGTGGCGCCGCAAGTAGAGGCACAAGAGCAATAGCAGCGTGCCGTAGCCTACGTCCCCCAGGATAGTGCCGAAGAAGAGTGGCAGGAAGACGGCCATGAGCAAGGTGGGGTCAATGCCTTGGTAGCGGGGCAGGGCCAGAAGGCACACCAGGCTCTGGAAGGGCCAGGCAGGAGCAGGATTGGCTAGGGCCACTGGGGCACGCTGGGCGAAGTTGTCTGCTGCAGTTGGCGGCAAGACCTGCAGCACCACCAGATCGCCTGTCTGAGTAGCCAGTGCCTGGCGCACCCGGGGCACATCGCGCTCCGGGGTCCATCCCACCAGCACGAAGGTCTGGTCAGTCTCGCCAAAGCGGGAGAGGATGGCGAACTCCTCCAGCCGGTCGCGCAGGCAGGCACGCCAGTAGGCCAGGCGGGGCCGCCACTCTTGAGCCAGCTTCAAGAGAGCGGCCTCGATGTTAGCCAGTTCTTGCTGAATAGCCACCAGCCGCTGGCCGAGCGCCGCCAGTGCCGCATCTGGCGGCTGGTCGGTGAAGCCGGTGGGTAGGCGCAGCCGGGAGATATCCTGGTGGCCCAGCAGGCTTTCCACCTGGGCGGCCAAGCTGCGCGGGATCACCAGCAGCATGGCGCGCATGGCGGCGTCTACGTCTTCCGCCACAATCTCGGCGCGGCCGCCGGTGAGGTTCCATACTCGCTCGGCGACGATGTCCAGTACCCCAAGGTGGGTGCGGCTCACCAGCACACCTATGGAAACGTTGGCGGGCTGGCGGGCCGAGGGCGGCACCATGGGCAGCAGTTTGCGCAGGGTGGCCTCATAGCGGGGGAGAGAAGCCTGCTCGGCCTGCAAAGCCTCCCGCCGGGAAACCAGGGCTTGTACTTGCGGGCCGAGTGCTTCTAATCCAGTTCGGGCCTCGGCCCCGCACTCGGTAGTGGGTGTTTCGTCCCCGGTGAAGGCTGGGGCCGCCGGCGCCGCGCCCAGGGTG
>JACQHA010000183.1 GCA_016199255.1 Deinococcus sp. | reverse complement strand
TAGTCGATGGCCTCGGGGGCCAGTTGGGCGCTCTTGAGGGCCCGGCTCATAGCCGACGCTGCCCCCCGGCCATCAGGGGCAGGGGCGGTTAAGTGGTAGGCATCGGCGCTGGCGCCATAGCCCACCACCTCCGCATAGCTGCGGGCGCCGCGGCGTCGGGCATGTTCCCATTCTTCTAAGACCAGCACCCCGGCCCCCTCGCCCAGCACAAAGCCATCGCGCTCGGCGTCAAAGGGGCGGGAGGCATGCGCCGGGTCGTCATTGCGCACCGACAGCGCCCGCAGCACGGCAAACCCCCCCAGGCCAAAGGGAGTCACGGCAGCTTCCGAGCCGCCGGCCAGCATAATCTCAGCATCGCCCCGTTCCACCGCGCGAAACGCCTCCCCCACACAGTGGGCGCCAGTGGCGCAGGCGGTGCTAATGGTCCAGTTGGGCCCGGCCAGGTGGTAGCGCATGGCCACTGTGGCGGCGGCCATGTTGGGAATCACGCTGGGGATGAAAAAGGGGCTCAAGCGGTCGAAGCCTTTTTCGATACCGGTTCTGGCCTGCTCCTCCAAGACGCCGACCCCGCCAAAGCCACTGCCAATAATGGCGCCGGTTTCCTCTGAGACCAGCGCCTCGGGGTCCAATCCGGCATCGGCCAGGGCGAACGCAGCGGCAATCAGGGCAAAATGCACGAAGCGGTCGGCGCGGCGCAGCTCTTTCTTATCCAGGTACTGTTCGAGGTTGATGTCCACCAAAGCGGCGAAGCGGGTGGTGAGGCGGCTGACGTCAAAGCGCGTCACCGGCCGGGCACCGCTTATCCCAGCCAGCTGGGCCTGCCAAAAGGCCTCGGCCCCCACCCCAATGGGGGTCACCGGTCCGACCCCGCTCACCACCACCCGGCGCATCAGTTATGCTGGTCAATAAACGCCACCGCGTCTTTCACGGTACGGATCTTTTCCGCGTCGGCGTCGGAGATTTCCAGACCGAATTCTTCCTCCAGGCCCATAATCAGCTCCACAGTGTCCAGCGAATCAGCCCCCAGGTCGTCAATAAACGACGCGTCAGGCGTCACTTCTTGGGCGTCTACACCCAGTTTCTCCACCACCAGGTGTTTCACCCGGTCAAAGGTTGACTCTGCCATGTACCCTCCTGCTGCCCGGCTTGGGGAATTGTACGCTTGGCTCCCAGGGATTGCAAGGCTCAGGTAAGCCCGCCATCAACTCTCATCACCTGCCCGGTAATATAACTGCTCTGGTCTGACGCCAAGAAGGCCACCAGCGCCGCCACCTCCTCCGGCTGCCCCATCCTGCCCAGGGGAATGCGGGCCACCAGCGCCTGGTGGTCGAGGCCCCGGGTCAGGTCGGTGTCAATGAGCCCTGGCGCCACCACATTGGCTGTAATCTGGCGACTGGCGTACTCTTTGGCCAGGGTCTTGGTGAGGCCGATCAACCCGGCTTTGGCGGCGGCGTAGTTGGCCTGGCCCGCGTTGCCCGTCAGCGCCACCACGCTGCTGATGGTGATAATGCGGCCCCAGCGCTGCTGGAGCATGGGGCGCAAGCACGCCTGCACCAGGCGATAGGCGCTGGTTAAATTGGTGCGCAGCACCACGTCCCAGTCGTCGGGGCTGAGCCTGAGGAGCAACTGATCTTTGGTGAGGCCAGCGTTGAGCACCAGGACATCCACCGTGGGGCTCCACGCCACCACCGCCTGGGCCAGCGCGGAAGCACCGCCGGCCGTGGACAAATCAGCGCCAAAGGCCTGGGCCACGCCGCCCCGGCCCACAATGTCTGCCACCACCGCCTGGGCCTGCGCGGCGCGCTGGGCGTAGTGCACGGCGATGCGGTGGTTCCCCGCCAGGGCCAGGGCAATGGCCCGGCCGATGCCCCGGCTGGCACCGGTGACTAACGCGGTCCGCACACCGCCTCCAGGAAGTGGCTGAGGCCGCTCCCGGTGCCCACCGCATAGCAGGGCACCGAGGGGACAATGCGCCGCATCAGGCCCGTGAGCACCGTGCCGGGGCCGGCCTCGACACAAGCCGTGACCCCCAGGCGCACCAAGGTCTCCACCGCCTCCACCCAGCGCACCGGGGCCGTGAGGGCCTGGGCGAGGGTGTCCCGGAGCTGGCTCGATTCGAGGACCTGGGCGGTCACGGTGGACACCACCGGGAAACGGCTGGGGGCGAAGGGAATGGGCGCCAGATCAGCGCGAAAGGCCACGCTGGCCTGGGCCATCAGGGGGCTATGGAAGGGGGCGCTGACCCGGAGCGGCACCACCTGGGCACCCTGGGCTTGGAGGGCCTGGCTGGCGCGTTCCACCGCGTCCTTGGCCCCGGAAATGACCATCTGCTCCGGGGCATTATAGCTGGCGGGGACCACGTTGCCGGCCGCGGCGCAGGCAGCTGTCACCTGGCGTGGGGTGGCTTTGAGCACCGCCGCCATGCCCCCGTAGCCCACAGGCACCGCGGCCTGCATGTGCTCGGCGCGCCGCCGCACCAGCCTGAGGCCCGTCGGGTAATCCAGGGTGCCGGCGCACACCAGGGCGGTGACCTCGCCGAGGGAATGGCCGGCAGCGGCGCCAAACGCCAGGCCTTGGTCCGCCAAGATCCGGTAGATAGCCACGCCGGCGGCGAGCAACGCTGGCTGGGCGTTGGCGGTGAAGCGCAGGCTCGAGTCTGGGCCGTGCCACATGAGCTCTTGGAGCCCCGGCAGCACGCCTTCCGCTTCCTCGATAGCGGCGCGCGCCGCCGGGAACTGGTCCGCCAGCTCTTGGGCCATGCCCACCACTTGCGAGCCCTGGCCTGGAAACAGACAGGCAATCACCAGCTCCACTCCACCAGGGCCGCGCCCCAGGTGAGCCCAGCGCCAAAGCCGGCCAGCACCGCCCGCTGGCCGCTTTTGAGCCGGCCCTGGTCCAAAGCTTCGACCAGCGCTAAAGGAATGGACGCCGAGGAAGTATTGCCGTAGCGCTCCACGTTCACCACCACCCGCTCCATGGGCAGGCCCAACCGGTCGGCGGCGGCTTGCAGGATCCGCACATTGGCCTGGTGGGGCACCAGCAGGTCCAGATCAGGGAGCGCCAGGCCGGCATGGGAGAGGGCCTGCCGGGTGGACTGTTCCAGAGCGGGGACGGCAAATTTAAAGACTTCCCGGCCGTTCATCCGTAAGTAGTGCAGCCGCTCTTGCAGGGTGTGCGGCGACGCTGGCTGGCGCGAGCCGCCGGCTGGCAGGCAGAGATCACTGGCACCGCTACCGTCAGACCCCAGCACGAAGCTCAAGAACCCCCCCCGTTCCACCGGAGCCACTAAGGCGGCGCCGGCGCCATCGCCAAACAGCACGCAGGTGGCGCGGTCCTGCCAGTCCACGATTCTGGAGAGGGTCTCAGCGCCCAGCACCAACACCTGCTGCGCCGATCCCGCTTGCACCATGCCGCTGGCCAGCGCTAACGCATAGACAAAGCCGGTGCAGCCAGCGCCAATGTCACAAGCCGCGGCGCGAGTCGCGCTCACGCGGTGCTGCACCAAGGAGGCCGTGGCGGGGAACAGGGTATCTGGGGTGGCGGTGGCGCACAGGATCAAGTCCAGCGCCCCGGGGTCAAACTGGGGAAAGCGGCGCGCCAGGTCCCGCACCGCCTGCACCGCCAGGTCACTGCTGGCCTCATCGCTGGCGGCGATGCGGCGCTCTTTAATGCCGGTGCGGCTGGTGATCCACTGGTCCGTGGTGTCCACCAGCCGCTCCAGAGCAGCATTGGAGAGAATGTGTGCTGGGGCGTAGGCCCCCAAGGCCGCAATGCCGGCGCGTCTCATCCAGCCGTTTCCAGCACCGCCGACCCCCCGTAGTAGCCGCAGTGCGGGCACACCACATGGGGGAGCTTCAGCTGGCGGCAGTGGTCGCACTCAGCCAGGGTGGGTAGCGTCAGGGCGTGGTGGCTGCGCCGCTGGCGGCGCTTGTGTAGGGACACCCGCTTCTTGGGAACAGGATGCTTGGCCATAACACTCCTTTACAGGTTCAGCTCCGCCAGGGCCGCCAGCCGGGGATCCACCGGCCCCCCGGGCCACTGGTGGGGACACCCCTGGCGGTTGCGGTCGGCGCCGCAGGTCGGACACAGGCCCTGGCAGTCACTCTGGCACAGCGCCTGGTCCGGCAGCGCCAAATAGAGCGCCTGGCGTACCAGCGGCAACAGGTCCACTGGGGCATCGCCAAACACATAGAGATCGGCCCCGGCTTCGTCAATCAGGTCCAGGCCGCTGTGGCCAGAGACATAGCGCAGCCGCTCTCGGGAGCTGGCAGCCAGCGGCAGCGCCAGCGCTTGTAAGCAGCGGTCGCACTGCAGCTCCGCCACGGCCTGGGCGTTCAATTCTAGCCAGAGGTCACTGCCAGCTTTCTGGGCTCTGGCCACCACCGCCACGGCGCGGAGCACGAGATCAGGGAAGACTAATGGGGCCTCCAGGCGCTCGGTGAGCACCAGCGGCTTGCCCTGGTGTATAGAATCGGTGAAGTTGACCAGCATGCCCGCCACCAAGCCAGTAGTCTAGCGTGCCGGCGCATTGAGCGCAAGGCCAGCCAAGGCAGCCACCAGCGCCGCTCTGGCCTCAGCGCCGCTTTTAAGCTGGCGCTCGACAGTATAGAGCTGCTCCAGGGCGTGGGCGATTGTCTGGACCGCCAGGGGCAGGGCCAGCGCCCGGCGCACCGGGAACGGATGGGCGCCCAGGCGTTTGGCCAGGGCCAGAGGGCTGCGGAGCTGCGAGAGCTGCACCCTAAGCAGCAGGTCATAGTGCCACGCCAAGGTGGCGAGTAAGCGTAACGGCGGCTCACCCTGCTCCAGCAGCGCTTCGGCCCGCACCAGCGCCAGCGCCGGCTCTCTAGCCAGGGCTTCCAGCAGGCTGAAGGTGTCCACCGGGGCCGGTACGGCCACCAGCGCCGCCACCCGGCTGGCGGTGAGGGACCCGTCCAGGGCGCTGAGGCGCTGGATCTCCTGGGCGATTCGAGCCAGATCGGCACCGAGCAGGGTGATGAGCTGCTGCGCCGCGCTGGTATCGGCGCTCACCCCAGCCCCCTTGAGCTCGGCTTGGACCCAGCGCAGGAGCTCCGGGCCTTTGGGGGTGGGGAGCACGGTCAGCGGCGCCAGGGCTTGGAGTTCCGCCTGGAGCGAGAGACTCAGCTCGCCGTCACTGGCGAAAAAGGGCCCACTAGCCGCCGCCAGCTCCCCCAGGAGGGAGCGGCGGCCTGGGGCGCCGAGGCCCAGATCAGGCAGGTGAAGCACCGAGGGCTGGGCCACCAGCGTGCCCTGGGACAAAGCGGCGCGCACCGCGGCCAGGTCAGCCAGGCGCCGGGCCCCCGCTCCGGCGGCAGCCTGTGCCGCGCGCTGGGCCAAAAAGGGATCACCACTAAAGACCTCGAGCACCGTCACTCCTTGGCACAGTACGGCAGGCGGCGCAGCTGGGTGGTGACCTCGTAGTTGATGGTCTCCTGGGCGGCGGCGGCTTCATCGGCGCTGAGCACATCCCCTTGCTGTTGGCCAATGAGTGTCACCTGGTCGCCGACGTCCCCCTCGCCCGCCAGAAAGAGCAAGTCCATGCACACCCGCCCCACCACCGGCAGGCGCTGGCCGCGCACCAGAGCCCGAGCCCGCCCCAGGCCCCACTGGCGGGGAATGCCATCGGCATAGCCCAGGGGGATCAGTAAGATCGTGGTGCGCTCCAGCGCCCGGAAGCCGCAGCCATAGCCCACGGTCTCGCCTGGGAGCACGGTGATCCGGCGGATCACGCGTGCCCGCAGGCTGAGCACGGGCCTGAGCCCAATGCGTGGGATCAGCGCTGAGGGATAGAGTCCATAGAGCGCCAGGCCGCAGCGCACCAGATCAAAGTGGCTCTGGGGCCAGCTTAACGTGGCGGCGGAGTTCGCCAGGTGGCGGCGGTAGGGGAGCTGGGCCGTGGCCTCCTGAAAGCAGGAGAGCTGCACCAGGGTGCAGCTGTGGTCGGTGTCGGCGCAGGAGAAGTGGGAGAACACGCTGCCAATGGCAAGATTGGGCAGCTGGGCCAAGGCAGCCAGGAAAGCCGGGAAGGCTTGGGGGGCCACCCCCTGGCGGTGCAGGCCGCTGTCCAGCTTCACGTGCACCAGCGCCGTGCGGCCCTGGGCGAGCGCGCTCTTCGCCAGCGCCCGGGCGCTGGCGAGGTGGAAGACCGTGGGCTCGAGTTGATAAAAGATGATCTCCTCCGCTTCGCTGGGCTCAGTGTGGTCCAACAGCACAATGGGCGCGGTGATGCCCACGGTCCTGAGCCGCACCCCCTCACTGGTGGTGGCCACCCCCAGGAGCCGGGCGCCGCTGGAAAGCGCTGCCGGGGCGATTAAGTGATCCCCGTGGCCATAGGCATTGCCCTTCACCACCGCCATAAGCTGGGCGCGGCCGATGCATTGGCGCAAGAGGGCGATATTGTGCCGGAGCGCGGCCAGATCAATCTCCAGCCAGGCAGCGCGCATAGCGCCATGGTAACAAAAAATCAGTCTGTAATGTCCTCGAAGAGCACCGTGGATAAGTACCGCTCCCCGAAGCTGGGCATAATGGCCACAATGAGCTTGCCGCTATTGTCTGGCCGCTGGCCCACTTGAATGGCCGCGGCGGCAATGGCGCCAGCCGAGATGCCCACAAAGATCCCTTCTTCTTTGGCCAGCCGGCGGGCGGTGGTGAGGGCTTC
>JACQHA010000206.1 GCA_016199255.1 Deinococcus sp. | reverse complement strand
GGAGGTGAACCAGGGGTTCTTCCGGGAACAGGGAATCGCAGTGGGCGACCGGGTTAGTCTGAACTAGGACCGGCCTTGGATTTCTTGCGGTCTTTGGGCTGGCTCTTGGGGCTGTCGGTGCTCTTGCGGGAATCAGTGATGTAGAAACCAGAGCCATTGAAAATCACCGGCGCGGGCTGGATCATCCGCCGTACCTCGCCGCCACAGCTTTCGTGCACCTTGAGGGGCTGAGCCGTCATGGGTTGCGCCATCTCAAACTGGTTGCCGCAGCGCTGGCACTTATAGACATAGGTTGGCATCATTTCACCTCCTCGAAGGTGAACCACCAAAGACCATATACGATTCTTTAGCATGGAGGGACCAACTGGTCAATCTCCTTTGTGGCGCCGCGCCGGGCCAAGCAGCTCCTCGTTTTCCGCCGGTGCCGGCTCGGCCGGGGTTTCGCGCCGGGGTTTCCACTCACCAAAGTAGATGCGCCGCGGGGGCAGGGACTCGGTGAGGCTGGGAGGACGGCGGGCTGGGGGCTTGGTTGCCGGCCGGGGTCGCTGGCCTTTGGCCGGCTTTTCATCAGCTGCGAGGACGAAATCGATCTGCCGGGTTTGAGGCGTGGCGGCGGCAATCTGCACACTGAGCTGGTCCCCGAGCTGGAAGCGCCGGCCCCGGGAGCGGCCCATGAGGAGCTGCCGGTGCTCATCGTGGGTGTAATAGTCATCATGCAGGGAGCTGACGTGCACCAGCCCCTGGACGCCGTTTTCCAGCTCCACATAAAGGCCGTAGGGCGTGACGCTGCTGATGGTGCCCTGGTACACCTCCCCGAGCCTTTGCCGGGCCCACCTGGCCTGGTAGTAGTCGGTGAGGTCCTGCTCTGCCTCCTGGGCCCGCCGCTCCATGAGGCTGCTGTGGGCGGCAATCTCGCCCAATTGCCCCTGGAGCTGTGCCACTTGCTGTTTATCACCTGAGCGGCTGGCGCGCAGCAGGCGGTGCACCACCAGGTCCGGGTAGCGGCGGATGGGGGAGGTGAAGTGCAGGTAACTTTCCAGCGCCAGCCCGAAGTGGCCTTTATTCTCAGGGCTGTAGCGGGCCTGCTTCAGGCTGCGCAGCACCAGCGTCTGGATCACTGGCGCTTCAGGGAGCTGGCGCACTGCTGCTAGTGCCTCCCCCAGGTTGCCAGCAGAGAGCGCACCGCCCCTGAGCACAATTCCCAGGCTGGCCAGCGCCTCCCCCAGCCGCGCCAGCTTCTGGGGGTCTGGCTCCTCGTGAATGCGGAAGATCCCGGGCAGGTGGTGCTGCACCAAATAATCGGCCACTGCTTGGTTGGCCAGGAGCATGCATTCTTCAATCAGCCCCCGGGCGGCGTTACGATGCACCGGCACAATTTCCACCTGATCGCCGTCGAGCTGCACCTGCCGTTCCACCAAAGACAGGTCCAGGCTGCCCTGGGCCAGCCGCCGGTGGTAGAGCAGCTCGCTCACTTCCAGGAGCTTCCTGAGCATGGCCGCTAGCTCCGGCTTTCCCTTAAACTCGCCTCCCTCGGCCAGTGCCTGCACCTGGTCATAGGTGAGCCGGGCCTGGGAACGGATCACGCTCTCCTTAATGCCGGAGCGTAGCACCTTGCCCTTTTCGTTCAGGTCCAAAAACACCGAGGCCGTGAGCCGGTCCTGGCCCTCTAATAAGCTGCAGATGCCGTGGGAGAGCTGTTCCGGCAGCATGTGCAGGGTGTATCCCGGCAGGTAGACACTGGTGCCCCGGGCCCTGGCTTCCAGGTCCAGGGGGCTGCCTGGGTGGACATAGTAGGACACGTCGGCAATATGCACCCCCAGCCGCCAGTTGCCCCCGCCCAGCTCTTCTAAAGAGACAGCATCGTCAAAGTCCTGGGCGTCGGCATCATCAATGGTGAACACCAGCCGGTTCCTCAGGTCCTGCCGCCCTTGCAGCGCGGTGCCGGGGATCTTCTGGTGAATAGCCTGGGCCTGGGCCAGGGCGGCGGGCGCGAACTCCGGTTGCAGGCCAAACTGGTAGACCGCGGCTAAGGTTTCAGCCTTGGGGTCATCAGGCGGCCCCAGCACGCTGCGCAGCCGGCCAATGGGGAGGGGCTGCTGGTCAGCGCGCTCCTCGGGCCAGGTAACCTCCACCAGCAGCAGCGTCCCGGGCGCTAGTCCCTGTAGTCCATCAGAGAGCAGGGGAATCGGGGCGAGGCCACGCGGTTCCCCTGCGGGAGCTAAAAAGGGCAGCTCGCCAGTGTAGGTGAGCGTCCCCACCAGCTGGCGGGTGGCCCGCTCCAGGAGGCGCACTACTGTGCCTCTGGGGCGGCCCTCCTCGCTTAATTCCGGCCGCACCACCACCCGGTCCCCGTCCCACAGGCTGCCCAGCGTCTCTGGGCCCAGGTAGAGGTCGTTCTGGCCGGGCTGCTCAGGAAGCAGGAAGGCATAGCCGCCCCGGTGCCGCTCGATCCGGCCAATAATCAGGTTCAGCTTCTCCGGCGGGCCATAGGTGCCCTGGCGAGTGCGCACCACCGCCCCTTCCTGCACTAGTTGCCCTAGCGGGCGGCGCAGGCTGGCTGGTGAGGCGCCCAGGGCCTGGGCCAGCTCCTGGAGGGTCAGGGGGTGGTCGGCCCTTCTCTGCAAGAAGGCCAGGATGCGCTCCCGGTAGGGCAGGGCAGCGCCTTTGTGGGAAGAATGTTTTTTCACAGGAGTCATGAGGCTAGCATAGCGTCTACCGCCTCCAGGGATTGAGTGAAGGCCTGGAGGGCATGGTCAATCTCCGCTTCAGATACAATCAAGGGTGGAGCCAGGCGCATCACTTCAGGACGGTTCAAGCTATAGGTGGTCAGTACCCGGCGCAAGGCCATCTCCGAGAGCACCGCAGTAGCGTGGTCACTGGAAGGGAATTGCACCCCGACCATCAGCCCCCGGCCCCGCACCTGGGCGATTAAGTGGGGATAGGCTAGCGCCGCTATTTGGAGGCCGCTCAAGAGCCGCTGGCCCAGCGCTACCGCCCGCTCCGGCAGCCGCTCTGTGATGGTGGTGCGCACTGCCGCGATCCCGGCGGCGCAGGCCAGGGGGTTGCCGCCGAAGGTGCTGGTGTGGATGTAGGGATCACTCTTGAAGATCTCCCACACCGCCGGCCGGGCCACTATGGCTCCAATGGGCATCACGCCGCCCCCCAGCGCCTTGGCCAGGGTCAAAAGATCGGGCACCACCCCGTCGTGTTCGCAGGCAAAGAGTTTCCCGGTGCGGCCGAACCCGGTTTGTACTTCGTCAATAATCAGCAGGGCACCTTGGGCATTGCAGATCTCCCTGGCCTGGTTCAGGTAACCGTCTGGGGGGATAATCACCCCGCCTTCGCCCTGGATGGGCTCCAGAATAACCGCCGCCGTGTCCTGGTTCACCGTTTCCGCCAGGGCATGAGCGTCGCCATAGGGTACCCGGGTGACGCCGGGGATCAGGGGTTCAAAGGGCTTCTGGTAGCGCTCCCGGCCAGAGACCGAAAGCGCCCCCATGGTCTTGCCGTGGTAGGAGTTGTAGGTGGTCACGTACCCAGGGCGAGCGGTGGCGGAGCGGGCCAGCTTGATGGCGC
>JACQHA010000205.1 GCA_016199255.1 Deinococcus sp. | reverse complement strand
CCCCAGACGAGCCGTAGCATCTCGCTGCCGCGCGGCAGCAGATCCCGGAGTCCAGGGAAAAACCAGGGGTACGAGAACACGATGACTGGCACCGAGATGGCAGCGGCAAACCAGAACTTGCCCATCAGCGTCCGGTACTCGCGCGCCCGGTCCTGCTCCTCGCGGTCGATGGCCCCCTCGGCAGGTGCTGGTGCCTCGCGCACCTGATAGCCGGCGTCTGCAATCGCCCGGGCCAGCCTGGCGGTGTCCACCAGGCCGGGTACGTACTCCACATGCACCTGCTCAGTGGCCAGGTTCACGGCAGCCGATAGCACACCAGCAGTCCGCTGCAGTGCCTGCTCGATGGTGGTCACGCAGGAGGCGCAGTGCATGCCCCGAATGCCCAGTTGGGCGGTCGCAGTGCCGACGCGGTAGCCCGCCGTCCGGGCCCGGCCGACAATCGCCGCTACGTCGGTTGTGGCCGGGTCGTAGTCCACCTGGGTCAACTTCGCCGTTGAGTTGACAGCCGCGCGCAGGACACCAGGCAATGCCTCAAGCTGTTCGGAAAGGCGCCATGCGGCCTGCTGGCCGTCCACAGCCACCGGGAACTCGATCCGGCGTGGTCCACTAGTAGTTGAGATACCAGTCGTCGCTGAGGCAGCATAGTCGTAGAGGGCGCTTACCCTCCTTGGGGATGGTTGAGTCCTGGTTCTTGCCATAGGCTTCTTCTCTTCCTCCATCTGTGCGGCCTTACCGAGCGCTGGGCTCGCCGGCCTGGAAGCCAGCACGCTCCACTGCAGCCATGAGTTGCTCTGGGCCAGACAGCGTGGGGTTATACTCGACGTAGGCCATCTCAGTGGCTGGGTTGACGTAGACTTGCACAACTCCAGGCACCTTCGCCAGGGCGCGCTCGACAGTCAGCGCCCCACCCCCACCACAGGACAGCCCGTAGATCGGCAACGTGACCCGTTGAGTTTTCATTGGGGTCCCCCCTCTTGTTTGCGCTCTCGTGGTCGCCCCCGGCAGTGGGAGCTGCCTGAACCGTAGGCGGCTGCCGTCGCTGGTGCGGCGTGCCTGCGCAGCATGAGCGAGGCGAACAGACCGGGCAGAATTGTGTCGGTGCTGGTCCAGGTGAGCTCCCACACGGTGCTCGCCTCCTTTCTCTTGCCAGCATGACACTGCTTGCTGAGGCGTGCCTGAAGTGAAGCTGAGGATTTGCTGAGGAACCTGGCCTGTCGCCGTGGCACTTCGACTGGAGCACCACTGCGCTGAGTGCTGCCGTCCAGCAGGGTCAGAGCGGGCTGAAATGGAATCCTGAGGCAGTCAGGGTCTAGAGGTGGAGTGGCAGGCGCACGGTAGCGATCGTGCCCTGACCCAACTGGCTCTGGAGGGTGATTCGGCCGCCGTGCTGTTCAGCGATCCACTGCGCGATGGGGAGACCAAGCCCGGTGCCACCCGGGTCGCGGGCCCGGGCCGGGTCAGCCCGGTAGAAGCGCTCAAAGACATGCGGCAGATCTTCCGGCGGGATGCCGACACCAGTGTCGCGGACGATGACCTCCGCAGTTGAGCCATCTCGCCGTAACCCGAGCAGCACCTTGCCCTCAGCGGGCGTGTACTTGAGCGCGTTGTCCAGCAAGATTAGGAGGAGTTGCTTTAGCCGGTCAGCATCGCCCATGACCTGGGCTGGTTCGAAGGACTCCAGCTCCAGGGTCTGGCCTCGCACCAGCTGCCGGGCCTCACTGAATGCATCCAGCAGCACCCGGTCCAGTTCCACCCGGTAGCGCTGGAGCGGCACGCCAGCATCGGCGCGGGCCAGCGCCAGCAGGTCAGCCACCAGGCGCGCCAGGCGCGCCGCCTCCCGCTCAGTCTCGGTCAGCGCTTCCTGCCGTTCAGCCTCGGACATGGTAGCGCGCTGGCGCCGCAACAGCTCCAGGTTGCCCTGGATGGCAGTCAGAGGTGCCCGTAGTTCGTGCGAGGCATCGGCGACGAAGCGTTGCTGGGCCTGGTAGGCCCGCTCCAGGCTGTTGAGCATTTCATTGAACGTGGCTGCCAGTTGTCCCAATTCGTCACGGCGGGAGCCAACTGGCACACGGCGGTTGAAGCTGCGCGCCCGGGCGATGGCCCCGGCAGTCTCGGTCAGTACCGCTACCGGCCGCAGGGCACTGCCAGCCATCAGTCCGCCGCCCACCAGTGTCACGATGGCACCTAGCAGTGTGAGGAGCGGCACTAGCTGGCGCAGCCGCTCCACCGGCGTGTCGATTCTGCCAAGCGGTGCCGCAGCCACCAGGTACCGTGCTGACCCACTGACCGGCAGCACGTACAGGCGCCAGCGGCTGCCAGTGGGGTCGGTGGCTAGTCCAAACCTGCCGCGGCCAGCATTGACGGCTATGAGCGACGGGGCCAGTCCAATAAGAGGATCAAAAGGCGGTTCAGACGGACGGGTCAGCACCGCTCGTGGATCCACGACAGGCGCCAGGGTGGCATTCGGCGATGCCGCCACGACCTGTCCGGTTGCGTCGTACAGGCGCACTGTCGTGTCTGGCGAGAGGAGCACGGTGAGCTGCGCAGTGAGCTCCTGGGGTGTCGAGTCTGCGGCGTACTCCCCAGCTACATGCTCTACAGCCCTCACCAGCGATTGGTCAAGGGGGTCGTAATGGATCCGGCTGTGTACCGCATAGGTGAGCAAGCTTGCGAGGAAGACGACAAGACCGGTCAGTCCGCCGTACCAGAGGGCCAGGCGCAGCCGGAGCGACACCTTTAGCCCTCCCTCAGCACATAGCCGGTGCCACGCAGGGTGTGGATCAGCCGCGGCTCGCCCCCCGCCTCGAGCTTCTGCCGGAGCTGCTTCACATACACCTCCAGCACGTTGGTCGTGCCACTGAACTCGTAGCCCCAGACCCGGTCCACCAGGAACTCCTTGGGTAGCACCCGGCGGGGGTGCTCCAGGAACTGGTGCAGGAGGTCGTACTCAGTGCTGGTCAGGTCGATCTCGCGCCCTCCCCGCCGCGCCCGCCGCGCGCCAGTGTCGAGACTGAGGTCTGCGAACCGCAGCACGGCAGGGTGATCGGCCTCCCGGCGGCGCAGGAGCGCCCGCACCCGGGCAACCAACACCTCAAAGGTGAACGGCTTGACCACGTAATCGTCGGCCCCGCGCTCCAGCCCCTGGACTTGGTCAGCCGGGGCGTCCTTGGCGGTCAGCAGGAGGATCGGGAGCTGCGCGTCGGCGGCCCGCAGCCGCTGGAGGACCTCCAGGCCGTCCAGACCAGGCATCATGATGTCGAGGATCACCAGGTCCGGAGGGCGGTCACGTGCCAGGGCGAGCCCCTCAGCGCCGGAGCCGGCGGTGTCGACGGCAAAGCCCTCATAGGACAGGCCACGCCTCAGGACGCTGGTCACAGCCGGATCGTCGTCAATGACCAGAATGCGCTGCATCAGTAGTCTCCTCCTCCTGGTGTCTGGTTCATGACCTGGGCAACATTACCATCAGCTATAAACTACATCTCATTACCATTGCACCGCATCTCCCTCTGCTCTGCTGAGTTCCACATTCAGCGAACGCTCAGTGCGACTTCAGGTTTTCCTCAGGTTGCCGTGGTAGCTTGCCGCGTCAGCCCCGCGGGCAGGGGATTTCCTCTCCCCTGGGTCTGTGAAAGGGAACAGCGATGACGACGCCGCGTGTCCAAAGTGAATATCGAATTGAACCAGATAGGGCTCCAGTGCTCATTGCCCTCCAGGGGGTGTGCAAGATCTATGGGCAGGGTCCCCAGGAGGTTCATGCTCTGAAGCAGGTGAGCCTGGCGGTCCCAGCTGGGGAGTTTGTAGTGATTCTGGGGCCCTCAGGCAGTGGCAAGACCACCCTGCTGAACTTGCTAGGCGGCCTTGATACACCCTCTATGGGTACCGCTACCGTAGACGGGGTAGAGCTAGCTGCCCTGAGCCCGCCCGCACTGACCCAGTACCGCCGTGAGCATGTGGGGTTCATCTTCCAGTTCTATAATCTCATCCCTACCCTCACCGCTCAGGAGAACGTGGAGCTGGCGGCGCGGCTGG
>JACQHA010000182.1 GCA_016199255.1 Deinococcus sp. | reverse complement strand
TGCTGGATAAGATCCACCAGTACCCGGCAAAACTCTCTGGCGGCCAGCAGCAGCGAGTAGCCATTGCCAGAGCGCTGGCCATGCAGCCCAAGGTGATGCTCTTTGACGAGGTCACTTCGGCTTTGGACCCCGAGCTGGTGGGCGAAGTGCTGCAGGTAATGCGCCAGCTGGCCAAAGAGGGGATGACAATGCTGATCGTCACTCACGAAATGCGCTTCGCCCGGGAGGTGGCGGATAGGGTAATCTTCATGGACAATGGGAAGATCGTGGAGCAGGGCCCGCCGGAGGCCATTTTCACCGCGCCACAGCACGAGCGCACCAAAACGTTCCTCAAGGCCATCTTGGAACGTTAGCGGCAAGGGGAGCTATGAGACTTCTGGGGAAAGTTGCGGTAATCACTGGCTCCAGTTCAGGCATTGGCGAGGCTATTGCCCGCCGGTTCGCCCAAGAGGGCGCCCGGGTGGTGGTGAACAGTTATCTCCCAGAGCCTACCGAGCAGGTAGCGAAGGACTTAGATCGCCAGGGGTACGAGGCCATGGCGGTCATAGCAGATGTCACCAGGAAGGCTGATGCGGAGCGGCTGGTGGCTGCCTCTCTGGAGCGGTGGGGCGCACTGGATATTCTGGTCAACAACGCCGGGGTGGCGTCCATTATCTCCACCGAGGAGTGCAGCGAGGAAGAGTGGCGGCGGGTGCTGGATATCAACCTTACTGGAGTCTTCCTGTGCAGCCAGGCTGCTGCCCAGATTATGCTGCCCAGAGGCCAGGGAAGTATTGTTAACACTGCCTCGGTGTTTGGCCCACTGGGAGTACCTAGGCGAGCTGCCTATTGTGCTTCCAAGGCCGGGGTCATTGGCCTCACCAAGGCCCTGGCGGTGGAGTGGGCGGGGCGGGGCGTGAGAGTGAACGCCATCAACCCAGGTTATGTGCGTACTACGATCGACACAGGCACAGTGGATATACGCGACTACAGCGACGCCGACGTCCAGCGCCGCACGCCCCTGGGCCGCTACGGGCGCGTGGACGAGCTGGCGGCGGCGGCACTCTTTCTCGCTTCAGGCGAATCAAGTTACCTCACCGGCGCGGTGCTCAACGTAGACGGTGGGTGGAGCGCTTACGGTGGCTGGTGAGGGTAGGAGGTAGGCATGCGGTTAGAGCGATTTTCATCATGGGTACGACATATGCTGGACCCGGCAGGTAGGGGCGAATCCCGTATTCGCCCCACAGCAGGGCGAACCCCAGGTTCGCCCCTACAGGGATCAGGCTTCAGGCGTCTGAAATGTGCTCTAGGTAGCGTAGCGCTGGCCCTGATCATTGGCGCAGCAGTAGCTATAGGGAACGCCTCGGTGGAGAGGCAGATCATCACCACCGTGGCCGGCGGGGGCATTGCTCCTACCCGGGAAGGCCTGGCCGCCGAAACCAACTTGAGTCTCCCGCTGGGGCTGGCCATAGACCGGGATGACAACCTGTACATCGCCGACAGCCTGAACAGCCGGGTCCTGAAGGTCAACCCCGCTGGCCACATAGTGGCCGTATACGGGAACGGCACGCCTGGCTTCTCGGGCGATGGAGGTGCAGCCGCCGAAGCCCAGCTGGACCTGCCCTATGGGGTGGCAGTAGACCGGGATGGCAACGTGTATATTGGCGACACCCTCAACCACCGGGTGCGCCAGGTGGATCCGGCTGGGGTCATCACGACCCTGCTAGGCGGCCCGGAGTCTCCGGTACAGCTCTACCAGCCCACTGGCCTGATCCTGGACGCTGCCGGCGCCCTTTACATTGCGGACAGCCTGAACAACCGCATCCTTAAGAGAGACCCCGATGGAGTTATCAGCGTAGTAGCTGGGGTGGGAGAGCCTGGGCTGTCTGGCGGCCCGGTGTTTGAGCCTGAGGGCCGCCTGCCCGATCGCCTGGGGGACGGTGGCTTGGCTACTGATGCCCGGTTCAGGTTCCCAGAGGGGCTGGCGGTGGATCTGGCCCGCCAGCTTATCTACATTGCCGACAGCCTGAACAACCGGGTCCGCCAGATCAGCTATCCTTCGGGGACCATCACCACCATTGCCGGTGGCCAGGCGCCTAGCGCTGAGACAGGGCTAGCCGGGCCCACTGGTCTAGTGCTGGATGGGGCCGGGAGGCTCTATATTGCCGATACTGAGAAACACCGGGTGCTGCGCTGGGATGGGACTGGAACCCTCACCAGCGTTGCCGGCACTGGGTCCCCCGGCTATTCCGGAGACGGCGGCCCCGCCAGCCAGGCCCAGCTCCTGGAGCCCTGGGGTCTGGCCTTCGACAGCCGGGGCAACCTGTTCATAGCTGATAGCCGCAACAATATCATCCGCAAGGCCGAGCTAGGCGCACCAGCGCCATAAGAGGCGGGAGGCGCTAAATGGCGCCTCCCGCAGGTCTTCTGGCTGGCCAACTACGCTAGGTGCTAGCCTGCTGCAGCGCAGAGCGCGTCTGCTGACAGCTCCGGAACCGTGGGAGGAATATCCTCGGCAGTCATCCCAAATGGCCTGACCGCCTCCAGCAGCCGCCCATCTGCTTTGATCTGGGCGATCACCTGGTTGAATGCCTGCCGCAGGTCCTCATCCTCCTTCCGCACTGTGAACCCCCCATAGAAGATCTGCAACTTGCCATTGATGAGCGGCTGGGTGAAAGGCGCGGCGCGCTCTTCGTCAGCTGGCTGTACTGTGTCCAGGTATCGCTGCACGTTGAGCGAGGTCAGCACCCAGGCATCGACCAGGCCAGTTCCCAGACTGCTCTGCAACTCGCCAATTCCTGGGAAGGTGATGACCTGGTTGTCCGGGACGCCAATTTGCCTGGCCACCTCTTGCTCTCCAGAGCCCAGGACCACCCCCAGGCGCAGATCGGGGTTTTCTATAAACGCCTCATAGCCATGGATGTTCTGCGGGTTGCCCTTCTTGACCACCATGGCCGCGCCAATCCCATTGGTGGGATCGGTGAAATTCACCACCTGGCACCGCGACGGGCGGATGGCCATGCCTGCGCCAACAATATCGAACCGGCCAGCCACCAGCCCGGGGATGAGCCCCTCCCAGGTGAACACCACCGGGTCCACTTCTGCAATGCCCAGTTCTCTCGCGATGATCTTGACGATCTCGCCCTCAGTGCCAGTCAGGATGCCTGTAGAGTCGATGTAGGCAAAAGGCACCTCATTGTGAAGCGCCACCCTGATGAACCCCTCACGTTGGATCCGCTGCAGAGTAGTCTCTCCCTGGCGCGAGAAGGCCGAATCCTGCCATCCAGCAAGCGCCAGCCCAATGACCAAAACTACGCCTAGGACGTACTTGATTGCCATCTTCCCTTGCATGCCTTACCTCCTTCGCCGCTCTGCTGCTCATGCACCAGAGGCGCGTACCAGACCTCCCCCCTACCACCGTGGGTACATCCGGCGTAATAAAAGAGCACAAGAGCCCTGCAGCCGGCACCGTGTAGTGGCGAATGAGCAACGCCAGCAGTGTAGCAAAGTGCTGCCGGGGAATCAAGCGACCTGATCACAACGCCGCCAAGGAGAAGTACTGGAACGCCTCGGCATCTTCCTCGAAGCAGAAGTGGATCTTCTGAAAGTCACTCACCAGCTCCTTCACCTGCCGGCGCGCCTTGGCAGGCGATAGCTCCCCACTGGCCACGCCGCTGACAATCTCAGCCACTGTGCCCATCTCCTTTTCACCCATGCCCAGGCGAGCGGGCTGCTGTGTCCCCAGGCGCACCACACAGTCGGTGATGATGTTCGCCTCCTCGAGCTGGTGCATGAGGGCAAAGGCCCGCTTGGAGGCAATACCACCGCAGTCCAGGATGACCTGATGAGATCTGGTGTAATCGCCGGGCTTCCCTAGCAGCTTGATCTCTCTGGCCACCAGGCCCTTGGCCAGCGCCTGGGAGTTTTTGACGATCTGGGCAGCGTAGGCCTGGCCAAACTCCAGCATCTCCGCCAGGGCCACGGCCAGGGCAGCCACCTGGTTGACCTGGTGGGAACTCTGCAAGAAGGGCGGTGGCAGCACGGTGCGGGCAATGCTGGCGTTGATTTTCTCATCCTCCGCCACCAGCACCATGCCCCGGT
>JACQHA010000010.1 GCA_016199255.1 Deinococcus sp. | reverse complement strand
CGCAAAACACGGCGCAGCCACAATTGAGCCAGATGTTAACACTCTCCCCCTGACCGGTCAAGGTTCCGGAGCTGCCAAGAAATCTGGGGCCCATTTGGGCTTGATTTCCCCCCTGGATCCAGGTAGCATGACGCACGGTGCGGAAAGGTGCTGGAGTGGTCGAACAGGCGCGCCTGGAGAGCGCGTAGGGGTGCAAGCCCCTCGGGGGTTCGAATCCCCCCCTTTCCGCCATTAGTGTGTCTCAGTCAGCCGGGCCAGCAGCGCTTGCACCTGGAACCGGGTGGACTCTAGAGTCCCAGAGTTATCAATAACTACATGGGCATGAGGCAGCTTGTCCTTGAGAGACATCTGGGCCGCCAGCCGCTGCTGGGCCTGGGCTCTAGTGAG
The DNA here is from genome assembly GCA_016199255.1 of Deinococcus sp. Taxonomy (GTDB): domain Bacteria; phylum Deinococcota; class Deinococci; order JACQHA01; family JACQHA01; genus JACQHA01. The sequence continues at coordinate 4,019 of JACQHA010000010.1, read as the reverse complement.
TCCCCCTCTGGCTATGGCGCGCTCCAGCTGCTGTTCCGGCGTGGCCCAGACTACGACGACCAGATCCATCTGGGTGTGCCATCCCCCCTCAATCAGCAGGGGGATGTCCAGCACCACTGCCGGCGGGGGCGCTGGGGAACCACGCAGTCGCGCTACCTCTGCCCAGAGTGCTTGACGCACCAGAGGATGCACAATCTGGTTCAGTTGCTGGCGGGCCTGCTGATCTTGGAACACGATGCTGGCCACGGCTTGGCGGTCCAGGCTGCCGTCAGCGCGGCGCACCTGGGGCCCGAAGGCCTGGGCGATTCGCTCCAGTACTGCCGGGTCCTGGGTGACCTGGCGAGCCACCAGATCGGCGTCGATAACCGGCAACCCACTGGAACGCAGCAGCGCTGCCACCGTGCTTTTCCCGGAGCCCAGGCCGCCAGTGAGCCCTACTACCTGCACACTGGCAGTGTATCGCAAGGCGCTGGGCGGTGGATTTAGAATATCCAGTGATGCACAGGCGGCCTAGGGAGCGGATCCTGCCGGTAACAGTCGGTCTCTTGCTGGTGCTGGGCCTGTTGCTGGTGCTGGTGGTAATGGCGGCGTTTGCCGAGCCGCCCGAGGAGCCTGAGACCAGCATTGATGAATTCATGCTCCAGGGCTTAGAGGTGGTGCTATGGTCCCAGCCTGGGGTGCGCTACATATTTCAGGCAGACCAGGGGCAGTACACCCGCAGCACCCGCAGCTACCGGCTGAGTGGCGCAGTGTATGGCGTCCGAGAAGCCCGGGGAGAACAGAATCTCAGGGTTTGGTCGCAAGAGGCCACGGTGGATCGCAACGATATGGTGCACTTGGATAGCGCCTGTCTGGTGTCCGCTGAGGGGAACTGGGGCCAGTTCCGGGGGGTTACCATTGAGCCGGGGCGATTGATCCGGGCCGACCAGGTGGTGCGTTTTGACGCCCAGGGAGTGAGCGCCAGCGGGCAGAACTTTGTGGCTGATGAGCGGCTAAGCCGTTTCCGCATTAGCCAGCCCGATGCCCAGTACCGTTCTGGTGGGAGACAGGAAGGAGACAATGGAGAAGCGATTTGTGCTGGTATGGCTGCTGCTGAGCCTGGCCCTGGCCCAGGAAGGTGAGGTGGAGAATCGCATCCTCCGGGTGCAGGCCGGCATTCAGATCCAGGTCTCAGTCTCTGAGGGGCCGGCGGCGTTTTACTCGCTAGAGCCCGATGGGGTGGTGATCACCATCGAGAATACGAGGACCCGCATCACCGCCAATCGTGCCTTGATCTTGGCAGCGCCGGGGCAGCGCTTTGAAGAAGGGAGCAGGCTGGCGCGCATTGGCAGGCTGTCGCTGGAAGATATTCAGCCTATCGCCGACAATGTCGACGGGCTTTTCATTACGCAGCGCGACGTGGAGAACCTGAGCCCCGAGGGGGCAGTGGATGTCTCCTTGGTGCGCGACCGGCTTACTGCCACTGGGCCGCTCTTGGACTACTCAGAGGCCACTGGCGAGGGGGTGCTCTATGGGCCGGTGCAGGCGGTGCAAACCCCCCGGGAGGGGGAAGAGCCGCTGCTGATCCAGAGTGAGCGCATCGAGTTCGACGTTGATGAGGAATTCACTGTGGCCATGGGCGATGTGCGGTTTGCCCAGGGGCGGGTGAGCGGCGAGTCGGAGCGGGCCGAGGTAACCCAGGGAACCGATGTGGCTGTGCTGGACGGCACTGAGCAAGAGCGGATCGCGGTGGCGCGGTCGTCCAGCGACCCTGAGGAGGAGCCGCTGCGGCTGGCAGCAGACCAGCTACGCATCCGCACTGATGTGAGAGTGACGCTGGCGCTGGGCGCCCCCGGGCGACGGGCTAGCTTTGATGACAATGGCACCACTGGGGAAGCAGAGTCCATCGAGTTCGACGACACAACTGGGGTAGCGATCCTGCGCTGCGAAGTAGATCCCTGTATGGCCTCCAGCCCGGAATCTGGCACGGTGCAGGCGCTGGAGATTCTCTATGACAGCGAGAACGACATCTTGATTGCCCAGGGACGTACCCGCAGCCAGTTCAGCTTCGGCCTAGAGGGTGAGGAGCGTTGAGAACCCTGTTCCTGCTGGGACTAGCGCTGGGGGCCTGGGCTCTGGCGCAGCCAGAAAAGCGTGCCGTGGTCATAGAGGGCAGCAACTTGGTGCGCATTGGTGGGGTTGGCTCTTTCTCAGTGTCGCAGGAGGCTGAAGGCATTGTAGGCGTGATTGAAGACACGGTGATCCGCTCGAACCGGTTTGTGTTCATCCCGGCGCCAGGCCAAGCGTTTGAAGAGGGCAAGCGGGTGGTGCGAGTGGGGAAGATCTCAGCGGCTGATGCAGCGGTGTTCCAGCCGGCTCTGGTGTCGGTGGCGCCTGCAGTGCGCCAGCGGCTGGAGCCACTCGTAGCGCAGCTCGACCCGGCCACTGCCCAGGGAGTGAGGGTGGAGCGGGAAGACCTGGAAGTCACTGGCTCGCTGCTGGTGATTGTCGAAGAGAGTGGAGAGGGCACTATTCTCGGGCCGCTGGAGGCGCAGGCTGCATCAGGGCAGGGAGCGCAGCCACTGATCCTGCGCAGTGAGAGCAGCTCAGGCCAGCTGTTGTTTGATCTGGACACTGACCTAGTGGTGATCGAAGGTGGGGCCGGCTTCGATGATAACGGTGCCAGTGGACGGGCAGACGAGATCGCGTACGACCAGAAGCTGGGGGTGGCTGTGCTGCGGTGCCTGGGGGCTGAGCCCTGTCGGGCGACAGACAGTGGAGGGAATGAAGTGGTAGCTGCGGAGATTGAATACAGCACCCGCAGCGGCAACCTGAGGGCCCGGCAGCGGGAGCGGCCCAGGCAGCTGGTGGAGCTGCGGCTGTCGCTGAACTAAGTTTGGGCAATGCAGCGGCCGCCGGATGTGCCCAGGGTTCATGAGTAGGCAGCTGGCATTGGTGCTGAGCGGCGCCACCTCGTCAGGTAAGAGCGCACTCGGGGTGGAGCTGGCGCTGGCCAGTGGGGGGGAGGTGGTTTCGGCTGATGCCATGATGGTCTACCGGCATATGGATATTGGCACGGCCAAGCCCACGGTAGCCGAGCGGAGCGGGGTGCCGCACCATCTGATTGATGTGGTAGAGCCCAGTGAGAGCTACAGTGTCGGCCGCTGGGTGCAGGAGGCGGAGGCAGCGCTTGAGGAGATAGTCAGCCGGGGGAGGACGCCGCTGGTAGTGGGCGGCACGGGGTTTTATATACGCAGCTTGTGCCAGGGGACGGCGCTGGGGCCAGCGCCTGATCCGGTGGTGCGGCAGCGGCTGGGTCAAGAGGCGGCGGAGCAGGGCTGGAGGGCGCTGTGGCAGCGGCTTGGGGCCATAGATCCGGAGAGTGCCAGGCGCTGTGGGCCCAATCCCCGGCGGGTGATGCGGGCGCTGGAGATCTGGGAGGTGAGCGGGGTGTTGCCCAGCGAGCAGCCGCGTCGGGTGCCAGTCTGCCGGTTTGAGAAGGTGGCTATTGAGCGGCCACTGGCAGAGCTGGACCGGCGGATTGAAGCGCGGGTAGAGCAGATGCTGGCTAGAGGGCTGGTGGAGGAGGTGCAAGCGTGGTTAGAACTGGGTCCAGGGCCAACTGCTCGAGAGGCGCTGGGGTATAAAGAAATGGTGCGGTTTCTGCAGGGGGAAATGGGCTTAGGAGAAGCGGTGGCCCTGATGAAGCTGCACTCCAAGCAGTATGCCCGGCGGCAGTTGGCGTGGTTGCGGAGTGAACCAGGGCTGGCATGGTGCAGGCCGGAAGAGGTAATGGCGTGGGCGCGAAGGCTGCCGGGAAGCTGAGCGGTTTGGAGAGCAGGGAAGGCGTCTGTGGGCCAGAGGCCTGCACCACAATCGGGCGGCAAAGTGATCGGCGGTCAGGCGGAGAAGCGCTTGACAGGGGCCGAGGGAGTGCTATAATAATTGGTGCCTGAGCGCTGCTCAGGCCCGTTCCTTGAGAATTTATGGGTTATGCGCAACGTTTGGACCCAGCTCTGTGCGTGGGCACAGAGGGGTAT
>JACQHA010000185.1 GCA_016199255.1 Deinococcus sp. | reverse complement strand
GCGATGGCCATCACCAGCCACCCCCAGCGGGCGGGCTTTCCCCTGACGCTTGAGATTCCTGCCGCAGTTGGCCTGCCCAAGCAGTCGTGGGCCAAGATCAGCCAGGTCCGAACCCTCTCGGTGGAACGCCTCGGCCGGAAGATCACCCGCCTTTCTCCCGAGTTCGTTGACCAGCTCGTCGAAGGCCTGAACGAAATTATCGCCGCCTAACAGTGATACACTGGACTGATCATGAATCGGGCCCAGGACTGGTGGCAGGAAGCCCTGGCTGAAGGGAAGGTCCTGGTGGATAGTGGCTTCTGGGCGGATCTGCGACATCGTTTTCAGCAGGAGGTGGCAGCTGGCCGGCTGCAGCCCTATGCCCTGCGGCAAGCCGGCCAGGTGCCTATTGTCGAGCCAGGGCTGGCGGAGCTGGTGCGCCGCCACCTGGCCAGCCAGCGCTTGCGGTTCACGACTATCCTGGGCGATGGGGCAGCCGATGCCCAGGTGGTGATTGTGGCGGTGGGCACTCCTCCTCGCTCCAGTGGCGAAGCGGACCTCTCGCAGGTCATGGCCGTGGCTGAGGGGTGCCGGGAGGTGCTGGGCGAGGGCTGCGTAGTCGTCATTAAGAGCACCGTGCCAGTGGGCACTTTTGAGCTGTTTAGGGATGTGCTCTCGGGGAAGCATTTCCAGCTCGTCCAGCTCGTATCCAATCCGGAGTTCCTGCGCGAGGGGCACGCGGTGCAGGATTTTTTTCACCCGGACCGGATCGTCATCGGTGCTGATGATGCCGCGGCGGGCGACCTGGTGGAGCAGCTGCACCAGGGCATCACTGCGCCCATAGTGGGCACCTCTGGGCTACATTGATGCGGCTCAGCTGGAGCGGTTGGCGCAGCCGCTTCTAAGAAATGGGTATGGGGAGTACCTGATGCAGCTGCTGGAAGAGCTCCCTAGGTAGGCGAGAGGTTGTGGCTTCCTATCAAAACCTACACCGGGAACTCAGCGAACTGAAAAACGAGATTCGGAGATGAGGACATTCCCCCCCAGGTCGCTGCAGCTCTGCGACAGCGCGATGACGATGTGGTCTCGGCCTGTGAAGTGGGGAACGGGAGCTATCCAGACGAGCAGCACCTGGTCTTTGCTGCCTAGCAGGGTCGGGCCCGGCTGACGGGAGATGCACAATGGCTTTCGGAATCTGGGCGAGTTTGCGGTGCGCAGGGAATAGTAGGTGGGTCGGATGAGTGTTCTAGCCGAGGATTTCCCGAAGTCCCTTCTGAAGGGCTATTTGGTCATCTGCCTGGAGCCGCCCCAGCTTCCTAAGGATGAGACTTTTCTCAACAGTGGCGAGAACAGGTTTGATGACTGAGGGCTTGAGGAGTCCGGCCTCCCTCCACTGGGCGACAACTACCTCACCGACGGTGGATGGTGGTCGGATCTGACTGGTGACAGCTACGATGATAAGGTCAGGTCGCTGGTGGTGATAGGCAGCGGAGCTTACCACCACTGCTGGGCGCTTCTTGGTAGCTGTCTGGTCAGTGAATGGGAATGGGACAAGCACGACGTCGCCAAACTCATAGTTGGTCATAGTCGGCATCGTCAGGATTGTCCCAAATCGCCTGGAACGCCCGCGCAGAGAGTGCGGCGGCTGCCTGGGTCAGGCGACGCTCGTTGATCTGCTGGCAGAGAAAATCCACAAAGTCCACCACCTCAGCGACTTTTTCTGGTGGCAGGGTGCGGATCTTCTCAAGGATAGCCTGCTCCTGGTTGCTGTAAGTATCCATGTTTCTAATTATAGAGCCGTGCTGCCGCGGACGCCGCTCGGTCTCCCAAAAGGCCGAGGCAATCCTGCGCCACCAGGCCAAGAGCCGGGAGGGGTGGTGATGGCCGTCATGGTGGATACCGGCCCCTTATACGCCTTGGCTGATGCAGACGATGCCTACCATGCGGTGATCGAGAGCTACGTGGCGGCAATCCATGAGACCCTGATCGTGCCTAGTCCAGTGGTTCCCGAAGTGTGCTGTCTCCTGCTGGCACACCTCGGTCCTGAAGCCGAGCTGGAGTTTCTTCGTTCGTGCAGCAGGAGATGTGGCTCGAACACCCGACGGGAAGGGATGTAGAGCGGGTGACTGAGATTCTGGGGCAATATCGAGACGCCCAATTCGGGATGGTGGACGCCACCCTCATGGCGATGGCGGAGCGGCGGAAGATCGAGGTCATCCTGACGCTGGATCACCGCGACTTCGGCCTCTATCGTCCCCGGCACGTCGCAGCGTTCCGGTTGGTTCCAGCTCTGTCCCCGCCGCGCAAAAAATAACCCCCTGAGGGGGCGGTCAGTAGGGTGGTTGGGCTGGACCCTCGTACCCGCACAGCCCGACCCTCGGGGAGTTCACCAGGGGGAGCGGCTCCCCGTACTCCTCGTGGGGATGGGCCGCAGCATGCTCCTGGCACAAGGTTCCTGACTCACCCCATTCATGCCGGCATTCCAGGCACAACCAAGCGGCGCGCTGCTGGCACTGCATGCAGGATGCTTCTGGAGGATCATTCCGCCCCATCAACACAATCGGGTAAGTGCTGAGCGGTCTGCCCTGGCGCTCCCCCACCACCTTGATCACGATCTCCGATGAGGTCCCGAAATCGTAGATGTAGGTCAACTCCACGCCTGGCTGGAACACCCGCTCTGCCCGCTGGGGCTTGGCAATCTCTGCTCCTCTCCATCCTCCCAGGGAAAACTGGCTCAGATGGCCACAGCATTCCAGCCAGATCACCCGCAAGTACTGGTCCAGGGCTTGCAATGTCGCCCGCCCATTGAGCTCGAGGTGCAGCCAGTAGTCGCCCCGCCCGGCATCCTGCACCTGCAGATGGTAGAGCTCTTGCGCTGCCCCTCCCTTTTGGTCAGCAGCTCTGATGGCGGCTTGCCGCTGGACACAGGTGGACAGATGCCGAGCCAGCCCTCCCCTGGTCATGGCGCGCTCACAAAAGGCGCATCGCCCTTTCGATGGTCTCCTTCGGGCCATAGGACCTC
>JACQHA010000009.1 GCA_016199255.1 Deinococcus sp. | reverse complement strand
GCGATGGCATCGGTCAGGAAGTGATTCCGGCTGCCGCCCAGGTGCTCCAGGCCACCGGGATGCCATTCACCTTCACCCAGGCAGACGCTGGGTTTGAAACCTTTCAAAGAACTGGCACCGCCCTTCCTCAAGCGACCCTGGCGGCGGTGCAGGCGGCAGACACCACCCTCTTCGGCGCAGTCTCATCCCCATCGCAGAAAACCCCAGGCTACCAGAGCCCCATCCTGGCCCTGCGCCAGACCTTTGACCTCTATGCTAACCTGCGGCCGGCACGAACTTTACCAGTGCCCACGTCGCGCCCAGGCATTGACCTGCTCATGGTGCGCGAAAACACCGAGGACCTGTACGTGCGGCGGGAGCGCCGGGAAGGCGATAGGGCCATTGCCGAGCGCATTATTACCAGACAGGCTTCAGAGCGTATTACCCGCGTCGCCTGCCAGCAGGCTAGAAAGCGGCGCCGGCACCTGACGATTGTGCACAAAGCCAACGTGCTGGCAGAGACCTGTGGCCTGTTCCGGGAAGCGGCTCTAGCCGTGGCGGCGCACTATCCAGAGCTCACAGTTCAAGAGGTACTGGTGGACACCATGGCCATGCGCCTGGTGCGCGACCCAGAGTCGTTTGATGTGATTGTCACTACCAACCTCTTTGGCGATATCCTCTCAGATGAGGCTGCTGGCCTGGTGGGGGGATTAGGGCTGGCACCCAGTGCCAACATTGGCGAACGAGCGGCGGTGTTCGAGCCAGTACACGGCTCGGCACCAGACATTGCCGGCAAAGGCATTGCCAATCCCATGGCCGCTATTCTGGCTGCGGCTATGCTCCTGGACCACTTAGGTGAAGCCGAGGCCGCCCAGGCAGTGACCCAGGCGGTGGAAACAGTGCTGCGCCAGGGGCCGCACACCCCTGACCTGGGAGGCCAGGCCACCACCACCCAGGTAACCCAGGCCATCATCCAGGCATTACACTAAAGCCGTGATCCCCCGCTACCAGACCCCGGAGATGCGCCAGCTCTGGAGCGACCAGCAGCGTTTCACACTGTGGCTTGAGGTGGAGCGGCTGGCGGTGGACGCCTGGGCCAAGCTGGGCCAGGTGCCACTAGAAGCAGCGCAGCGCATCCGCCAGGCGCCGATCCACCTCGACCCAGAGCGCATCGCAGCTATTGAAGCTGCCGCCAAGCACGACGTCATCGCCTTCATCACCCATGTGCAGGAACAACTGGGGGACGAGGGGCGCCACCTGCACTACGGGCTGACTGCTTCGGACCTGGTAGACACCGCCCTGGCGGTGCTCATGCGCCAGGCCATGGACCTGATCCTGGCCGACGTCCAGGCGCTGCGCCAGGCGCTTTTCGACCAGGCCAAGCGTCACCGCCACACGCTCTGCATAGGCCGCACCCACGGGGTACATGCTGAACCCACCACCTTCGGGCTCAAGCTCCTGGGGTACGTGGCCGAGTGCGATCGCAACTTGGAGCGACTGCAGCAGGCTCGCACCCAGATCGCCCACGGCAAGCTCGCTGGCCCAGTGGGCACCTACTCTTCGCTGCCCCCGTCAGTAGAGCAGTTTGTCTGTAACGCCCTGGGGCTGACTCCAGAGCCAGTGAGCACCCAGGTAGTGCCCCGGGACCGCCACGCCCAGTACCTGCTGGCGCTGGCGCTGCTGGGTGCCAGTTTGGAGCGGCTGGCCACCGAGCTCCGGCACCTGCAGCGTACCGAGGTCCGAGAAGTGGAAGAGCCCTTCACTGCCGGCCAGAAGGGCTCCTCTGCCATGCCTCACAAGCGCAACCCGGTGGGACTGGAGAACATCTGCGGCCTGGCCCGCTTGCTGCGCGCCACTGTGTCGCCCGCCCTAGAGGATGTCGTGCTCTGGCACGAGCGAGACATGAGTCACTCCTCGGTAGAGAGGGTGGTGTTCCCAGACGCCACCAGCCTGGCCAGCTACGCTACCAGGCGGCTCACCGGCATTGTGCAGGGGCTCGTGGTCTATCCCGAGCGCATGGGGGCCAATCTGGACCTGACTGGTGGCTTGTGGGCCTCGTCGGCGGTGCTGCTGGCACTAGTAGACGCCGGGCTGGACCGGGAGGGGGCCTATGAGGTGGTGCAGCGCTGTGCCCTGGCAGCCTGGAGCGGGCGAGGCGCGTTCCGCAGCCTCTTGGAGCGGGAGCCGGCTGTAGCAGAGCGACTCTCTCCCAAGAGGCTCCAGGCGCTCTTTGACCCTCAGCGCTTCTTCGCGCACCTGGACGAGATCTTTCAGCGGTTCATGAAGGGGGAATAGGCCATGCCAAGCCTGGGCATCATTGGCGCCCAGTGGGGCGATGAAGGAAAAGGCAAGATCACCGACTATTTAGCTGAGGAAGCTGAGGTGGTGGTGCGCTTCCAGGGCGGCGCCAACGCCGGCCACACAGTGGTCATTGGCCAGCGCACCATGAAGCTGCACCTCCTACCCTGCGGGGTGCTGCGCGGTGTCACCTCGGTACTGGGTGAAGGCATGGTCATCGACCTGGATGCCCTGGAGCAGGAGCTGGCTGAGGTGCAAAATGCTGGCTTCCATCCCTTGAGCACGCTGCGCATCAGCAACCGGGCGCACCTGGTGCTGCCTCACCACAAACTGCTCGATGCCGGCGGCGGCAAGCTGGGTACCACCGGCCGGGGCATTGGCCCGGCCTACACCGACCGCGCCGCCCGCATTGGGCTGCGGGCTGGGGACCTGCTCCATGAGTCCACCCTGCAGGAACGATTAGCTACGCTGCGCGACGCCTACCCCAAGCACTTCCAAGAGATTGGCTGGCGCGATTCCCTACCTGATGCCTGCCGGCGCTGGGCAGAGCAGTTTGCCGCGCTGATCACCGATACCGGTGCCCTGGTACGCCAGGCCTACTGCGCCGGCCAGCGCATTTTGTTTGAGGGCGGCCAGGGCACGCTCCTGGACCTCTCAGCCGGCACCTATCCCTTTGTCACCTCCTCCTACACCAGCGCCGCTGGCATAGCCGTCGGCGCCGGGATCCCACCCCAGATGGTTGGCCCGGTGTACGGCGTGGCCAAGGCCTACACTACCAGAGTCGGCCAGGGGCCCTTCCCTACTGAACTCACCAACCAGGTGGGGGAGCGGCTGCGCCAGGTGGGGCGCGAATACGGCGCCACCACCGGCCGGCCCCGGCGCTGCGGCTGGCTAGATGGCGTGGCGCTCCGCTACGCCTGCGAGCTGAACAGCTTCGCCGGCCTGATTATCACCAAGCTCGACGTGCTCTCGGGCCTGCCAATACTTCATGTCGCCACTGGATACCGCCTAGACCGCCACCGCCTAGATACCTTCCCCACCGACGCCCAGGTACTGGGGCAAGTAACAGTGGAGTACGAGACCCTCCCCGGCTGGGAGGAGGACCTTTCCCACTCACACAGCCCGCAAGACTTCCCCCCCGCCGCCCGGCAGTACCTGGACCGGCTGGCCCAGGTGGCCGGGGTGCCCCTTGCCGCCGTATCCACTGGCGCCGAGCGCCGGCAGATCATCCCCCTGCAAAGCTTCTGGTAAAAGACGCTCTGCTCCTAAGGGGATCGTGCCGACCAGCCATGAAACCTGATCATCCTGAGTCATTACAATAGCAGTATGTCCAGCGGTGACAGTGCGGTCACCATCAGTGGCGTGGTGGAGCGGCTCACCTACCACAACCCCCAGAACGGCTACACCGTGGCCAAACTGGCAGTGCGGGGCCAGCGGGAGCTGGTGACGGTGGTGGGCAACTTCAGCGGTATCAATGCTGGCGAATCGCTGCGCCTCACCGGCTGGTGGAGCGAACACCCCAAGTTTGGCCCCCAGTTCAAGCTGCGTGACTACCAGGTGCTGAAGCCGGCCACGGTGGTGGGCATCGAAAAGTACCTGGGCTCAGGGCTCATTAAAGGCGTAGGCCCAGTGACCGCCCGGCGCATCACTGCTCACTTCCAGCTGCAAACCCTGGAGATTATTGAGCGCGACCCAGACCGGCTCCTGGAGGTGCCAGGCGTGGGCCCCTCTCGGCTGGGCATGATCAAGCGCGCCTGGCAGGAGCAGCAGGCCATTAAAGAGGTCATGCTGTTCCTGCAAAGCCACGGGGTCAACACCGCCCACGCTGTGAAGATCTACAAGACCTACCAGGACCAGGCTATTGGTGTGGTCTCCCAGGACCCCTACCGGCTGGCCAAAGACATCTGGGGGATTGGCTTTGTCACCGCCGACAAAATCGCCCAGGCCATGGGCATTGGCGCCGGCGACCAGGCCCGGGTGGCAGCGGGGGTGGCGTACACCTTGAGCCAGGCAGCCGATGCCGGGCACACCTACTTGCCCCTGGAGATCCTAGTAGAGAAGGCGGCAGAAATCCTCAAGGTCGACCCCGCTCTGGTGCAGCCGGTGATCGAGCAGGAAATCGCCCGCCACGAGCTCTTCACCGAAGACACCGAGGGGAAACCGGTGTACATCCCGCCCTTTTACTTCGCCGAGCAGGGCGTAGCCCGGCGGGTAAAAGAGCTAGCCGCGGCACCCAAGGCACCACCCCTGGTCATGCGCCAAGGGGAACAGATCCTGCGCCAGGTAGGACAGGATCTTTCCCCCCAGCAGCAAGAGGCGGTGCTCACCGCCCTCAAGAGCCGGATGATGGTGCTCACTGGCGGCCCCGGCACCGGCAAGACTCGCTCAGTGCGCGCCATGGTGGATCTCTTTGGGCAACTGGGCCTGCGGGTGCTCTTGGCCTCCCCCACTGGCCGGGCGGCGAAGCGCCTGTCGGAAGTCACCGGCGCCGAGGCCAAGACCATTCATCGCCTGCTGGAGTTCAACCCAGCCCAGCTGGAATTCACTCGCAATGACACCCACCCCCTGGAGGCTGACGTGCTGGTGGTGGATGAAGCCAGCATGCTGGACCTGATCCTGGCCAATAGCCTCTTCAAGGCCCTGGGGAACGCCCGGCTGGTCCTGGTAGGGGACGTAGACCAGCTGCCCTCAGTGGGCGCTGGCAACGTGCTGCGGGACTTGATTGATTCAGGCATCATCCCCATAGTGCGCCTCACCCAGATCTTCCGCCAGGCTCAGGGGAGCCTGATTATTCAAAACGCCCACGCCGTGAACCAGGGGCAGATGCCCCGGCTGGTGCTGCCTGGGGAAGAGCGCACCGACTGCTACTTCCTGGCCGCCGACACGCCAGAGCAGGCCCTGGAGCTTTTGGTGCGGGTGGTGCGGGAAAGCCTGCCTCGCAGCCGCCACCGCTACGACCCCATTGCCGATGTGCAGGTGCTCTGCCCCATGAACCGCGGCCTGGTGGGGGCGCACCATCTTAACAACGTGCTCCAGGCGGCGCTCAACCCTCCAGGGAATGGCCCGGAGGTGCAATACGCCGGGCGCACCTACCGGGTGGGGGACAAGGTGATCCAGCTCCGGAACAACTACCAGAAACTGGTGTTCAACGGCGACACCGGCGTGATCACCGATATTGACCCCGAAAACCAAGAAGTGCACGTGCGCTTCGACGAAGAAGTCGTATTCGACTACACCGACCTGAACGAGCTGTCACTGGGCTATAGCATCAGCGTGCACCGCGCCCAGGGCAGCGAGTACCCGGCCACAGTGATCCCCATCTTGACCCAGCATTACCTGCTGCTCCAGCGCAACCTGCTCTACACTGCCCTGACCCGGGCCAAAGGCACCGCGATTCTCCTGGGCCAGCGCAAGGCTATCGCCATGGCTGTACGCAACGCCCAAGTGCGCAAGCGCTACAGTGGGCTGGCAGAGCGGCTGTTAGCGGATGCGCCGTGCAGCGGCATCCGTTAACCGTTGGCCGCCTCCCCAGCTTGACACGCCACCATTCTTTGATGTACCGTTCCTTTGGAACCGGTTACACCAGCCTATGCTTTCGCATAGGAAGTGTATAGACACAACGAAATCCTCAAATGTCGCTGTAAGTGGTGAACCGGTTACAGCGTAAGGGGAGATGCGGCGTATCACTATCGAGCACGTCGCTAGGCTCAGCGGGGTGTCCAAGGGCACCGTGTCGCGGGTCTTGAATAACCATCCCAGTGTCAGCCCCCAAACCCGGACGCGGGTGCAGGAGGCTATTGCCCAGCTGGGGTTCCAGCCCAGCTCAGCGGCCCGTGGTCTGGCGCGGGGCCAGCGGCACACCATTGGGGTGGCAGTACCGAACGTTACTGTTGCTGGCCTGCCGTCGCCCTATAAGACTGCTCTCCTGGAGGCCATTAGCAATGCCGCTGCCGATGCAGGGTACACCGTGCAGGTGAGCGCTGCCCGGGCCGAGGAGGCAGGCGAGAAGTCGAACTTAGAGTGGGTGCTGGACCGGCAGGTGGATGGGGTCATCCTGTTGGATCTTAAAGAGCACGACCAGCGCCTAGCAGTGCTCCGGCACCGCCAGGTGCCATTTGTGGCGGTGGGCACCTCGCCGGTGGGAAGCTGGGTCGAGGTCGAGAACGAAGAGGGTGCTCGGCTGGCCATCCTGCACCTCTTAGATCTGGGGCACCAGCGCATTGGCCACATTGCTGGCCCCAAGGGACTCGACGTCACCGGCCGCCGGCTGGTGGGCTACCGGCGGGCTCTCGAAGAGCGCGCCCTGGGCTTTGAAAAAGCGCTGGTGCAGGGAGCAGAGTTTACTGAACTGGGTGGTTACCGGACCGGTACGGCTCTACTCGAGCAGGGCGTCACTGCTATCTTCGCCGCCAGCGACCAGATGGCCCTGGGAGCTATTGAAGCAGCGCGGGATGCTGGGCTAAGCGTGCCCGGAGACCTGAGTGTGGTGGGCTTCGACGACGTGCTGCCGGCACGGCTGGCCAACCTCACCACAGTGCACCAGCCAATTGCCAGCGTGGGCCGCGCCGCCACCGAATTACTGATCGCGCTGCTGCATGGGGGCAAAGAGCAGCACCTTATCTTCCCAACTGAACTTGTAGTGCGCAGCACTACGGCGCCACCCAATGGGCGAGCGCGAAGGAGGTGAGAGTGCCAGGAAGAATTATCTGCCTCTATAATCAACTGCAACGGAACTCAAGGAGGTAATCATGCGGAAAGTCACCCTTGGTCTGTTCCTCGTCCTGCTGCTGGGGCTGAGCGCCCTGGGCAGCACCCAAGGCGGCACCATCACGATCCGTTTGGCACACCAAGACAACCCCTTCAACACCAGCATCATCGCCCAGCTCATTAGCATGTTCGTAGACCCGCTGAACTTGACTGGCCCCAACGGCGAGCCGGTCCAGGTGGTGGGGGAACCCACAGCGGACATCACCAACGCCGTGATCGCCGATCTGGCGGCTGGCACCGCGGCGGACATTTTCTACCTGGACATCTTTGAGGTCCCGCGCTATGTGGCCACCGGCCAGGTGCTGCCGCTCAACGACCTGATCCAGCGCACCGGGTTCGATATCGAGAACTTCATCCCCAGCCTGGTAGACGCCTTCACCGTCGATGGAAACATCCTGGCGATTGTGAAGGACTTTAATGCCCTGGCGCTGTATTACAACATTGACGCCTTCGCCCGCGCTGGAGTTGACGTCCCCGACGCCGACGACACCTGGGATGACTTCGCCGCTAAGGTGAAGGCAGTCACCCAGGGCCTCAGCGATGATGACCCGTCCAACGACATCCACGGCTTCCCGGTGCAGCTCGACTTCGCCCGCTGGGGCCCCTTCGCCTACGCCACTGGGCAGTTCAGCCTGTTTAATCCCGATGGCACCTCGGCTATCGCCAGTGAGGGCGGCGTCCGCGCTCTCCAGTTCTGGCAGGATCTGGCCAGCTCCGAGGCCGGGATCTTCGTCTCTGAGTGCGGTGGCTGGACTGGTGGCTGCTTTATCAACAGACGCAGCGCTATTGCCCTGGAAGGTGCATGGCTTCTAGGAGCTCTGGCGAGCGACGCGCCAGATCTTAACTACGGCACAACCCTGCTGCCCCTCGATCCGGTGACTGGCCAGCGCTCCAACCTACTCTTCACCGTAGGTTATGCCATTAATGCCCAGAGCCCTTACCCTGAGCTGGCGTTCCAGGTGATCCAGGCTATCAGCAGCCTGCCAGCGCTGGAGTTCCAGCTGAACACCGGCCTGGCCATTCCAGCCCGGACAGCACTGCTGAACAGCCCTTACTTTAGCCAGGATACTCCTGCAGCGAGGGCCAACCGTACAGTGTTCGAAGGTGCTCAGGGCGCTCACCCCTTCTCCTTCCCCGGCCTGGGCGGTACCTATAAGAACGAGATCGACCAGGCGCTCACCGAAGCGCTGCAGCAGGGTGCCGATCCTGCTACAGCGTTGAGCCAGGCAGCGGAGCGAGTGAATGAGGCACTCCGCGACGCCGGGTTGCTTCAGTAAGTAGGGCGTCTTGCAGGGAGGTGGGCTAGGGCCCACCTCCCTCTCTACTGAGAGGGGCCGTGAAGTACCGAACTAGAGAAGCACTGGCAGGATATCTGTTCCTGTCGCCGTGGCTTGTGTTCCTGGCGGTGTTCTTCATGTTCGCCTTCGTCAGAGCCTTCTACTTTAGCTTCACCGATTTTGACCTGTTCAGAGACCCAAACTGGGTGGGATTACGGAACTATCAACGCCTGTTCAACCATCGGGATTTCATCTTGGCAGTGAAACACACCTTCCTCTATGCCGCAGTAGTGACCACCGTCCAGACCATCTTCGCCCTACTGCTGGCATTTGTCTTGCACCAGCTCACCCGTGCCCGGCCATTCTTCCGCACCGCTTTCTACCTGCCGTCCATCACCTCTTCAGTGGTGATCACTTTGATCTTCCTGTGGCTCTTTAGCCGCACCGGGATAGTGAACTTCCTCGTGACGCCGCTGTATCAACACCTGCCTCAAATCGGCGCTGCCCTGGTGTTGGCAGGGGTGGCGTACACTAGCCTGGTATGGTCCCGGCGCCGGGCGGGCCGACCCACAGAACTACTGGACCCATTACTGGTCCTCTACGCTGGTGCCACAGCTCTGCTGATCATCCTGGGGGCAAACGCGCTAGAGCAGCTCCAGACGCTGGCCTGGGCTGGCGCCAATCCCCTGGCAGGGCTAGTAGCCAGCACTGGGGTGCTGTACCTACTGAGCCGCCTTCTGGCCAGCCGGGGGCGGGCATTACAGCTCTGGGACCCGCCTGCGCTCTTGCTCAGCGCCACTGTGGGGCTAGTGCTGACGTTGCGCGGCGGGAACCTTCTTGACCCACTGCCTGGCCGATTAGAAATCAGCTGGTACTCAGACCCAAGGACTGTACTTTGGACGATTATGCTCCAGAACATCTGGACCACTGGCCCTACGTTCATGATCATGTTCTTGGCAGCGCTGCAGGGTGTGCCGCGCAGCCTGTACGAGGCAGCCTCCATTGATGGCGCCGATGAAAACCAAAGGTTCTGGTACATTACCGTGCCGATCTTGCGCCCAGTGATCTTCCTGGTAGTGACCCTGGGATCCATTGGCACCATGCAGGTGTTCGATCAGATTGCCGTCGTAGGCGCCAACACCCCTATCCGCTACTTGATCACCCTGGCCTACTTCATCTATCAGAACGCCCTGGGCTACGGAGGTACCAGGATCCAGATGGGGTTCGCCGCTGCGGGGGCGGTGGTGCTGGCGGCGGTGATTTTTTTCATTGTCTATATCCAGCGCCGGGTCATTGACGTGGAGGTCCAGTACTAGGAGGGTCTATGGCCGAGACCATGAGAGCCACAGCAGATATGCTGCTCCAGGCTGCCGAGACCCGGCGGGAGCGAGTACGGCGCCGTATTGGCATCCTGGCGCTGGCGTACCTCCTGGTGCTGGTACTCACTTTCCTCATGATTGCGCCATTCACCCACGCCGCCATCAGCTCGTTCAAGGACAACCCCACCGAGTGGCCGCCCAAGCTGTTGCCCAGCACCTGGCACCCGGAGAATTATCTGGAAGCCTGGACCCTAAGCAAGACTAACACCGGTGTGCCACTCTTCCCCCTTTGGGTGCGCAATACCCTACTGGTGGCGGCAGTGAAGACCGCTTCGGTGGTTTTGTTTTCCGCCATGGCTGGCTACGCCTTTGCCAGGCTGAATTTCCCATTGAAGAACTTCCTGTTTTACCTGACCCTATTCGTCATGATGGTCCCCTCGCAGGTGACGTTCATCTCCAACTACATCCTGCTGAGCCGCATGAGGCTGGTGAACACCTACATTGGCCTGGCGCTGGTAGAGCTGGTGACACCAGCAGGCGTCTTCTTGATGACCCAGTTCCTGAAGTCCCTGCCCAAGGAGCTGGAGGAGGCAGCGGTGATTGACGGCGCCAGCCGGCTGCAAACTTTCACCCGGATCATCATCCCCCTGTCGAAACCAGCGCTGGGGGCGCTCACCATCCTGAATTTCCAGGGGTTCTGGAATGCTTTCTTCTGGCCCACAGTGCTGCTCAGGCACCAAGAGCTGTTCACATTGCCACTCGGGCTGGACCGGTTCAACCGCATTTACGGCAACGTAGCGGGGCGAGCTGACTTGATCCTGGCAGGCTCGATTATGAGCGCCCTGCCGATTATCATCATCTTCCTGGTTTTCCAGCGCTACTTCATCGAGGGCGTGTCGCTGAGCGGCCTGAAGGGGTGACAACGATCCGTTAGCGGATGCGCCTCTCGCGTCACCCATCCTCCCCCGCACCAGTCGACAGGTGTTTCTACAAAGTATATACTAGATGGCGAATGGGGTTCCGGGTTACGGGCTTCGAGTGGGACGAGGCAAATGTCGCACATATTGCCCGCCACCAGGTGACCCCAGAGGAGTGTGAGGAGATGTTCGCAGATCGGCACTTATTTGCGAAGGCCCTGGACAGTAAATACAACGCTCTGGGCCGGACTTTGGCGGGCCGACTGCTCTCGATCTTCTTCGTTATCAAGCCTGGACGGCTGGTACGGGTGATCACCGCCCGGGAGATGGAACACCACGAGCGGCGGCGGTATAGGCGGCAGGGAACATGAGACGGACGCGGAGCCAGATGCAGCCTGTGCATAGGCTAGCGGAGGTCCCCCAGTTCGCCAGCGAAGCGGAGGAGGCCGAGTTCTGGGCTACCCACTATCTGAGCGATGAACTAGTTGCCAAACTCTCCAAGGTTGAGATAGAGCTGACTCCAGAACTGCGCCAGCAAATTCAAGGCCGGGCCCGCCAGCGCGCCAGACTCACTGCCATCCGCCTGAGCGAGGATGTGTTGGCCCGCATCAAAGCCATTGCCGAGCGGCGGGGGATTGGGTATCAGACACTGATCAAGCTCTGGGTGGCTGAGCGGCTGGAGCAGGAGGAGCGCGGCCGACCGGGCATCTAGAGAGAAGCTTACCCAACTAGCCACGACACGATCTTCATCTCATAGACTCTAATGCACTACCACTACAGTACGGGCTCAGGTGCACTACCATAGGCCCTGTGCAAGACATTCACCTGGACAAGACCCACCAGCTAGATGATCTCTACGCCACTTGCGGCGACCAGGTGTATTTGATTGGCAGCCAGCACGGCGGCTTTCCACCTATAGGCGGCCACGTGCCTGGTGAGATGGGCGGCGTGTGGGACCATCCTATTAAGCTCCTGGATGGATTCTGGTTCGCCATTACAGAAGATGATCAAGTCTGGTGGCTCACCGACGCCGTGCGCTACCGCATTGGCCTGGGCTACAGCCAGTTGCTTTTCCAGCGCCCCGACCTGGAGGTGGAGCGATGGGAGTTTGCGCCAGATGGCCTGGAGGGGCTCTGCGTCGAACTGCTTCTCAAAGACCTGAGCGGCCGGAAGCGCCAGCTCACTGCCACCTTCCTGGTGCGGACTGACCTGCAGCCCGCCTGGCTGGGAGAACGCGCCGGGCTCTTTGACCATGCAGACCAGGCGATGTACTCCCCGGAGCTAAAGGCTATTTGCGCCTGGGATAGCGGCCATCCCTGGCAGGTAATGTGCGGCAGCGACCAGGAGCCAGCGGAGGCTGCCATAGGAGATCTGCCCACCCCTGAGCCAGCGCCCGGCCAGGGGATCAGTGGCCGGCTAAGCTACCACGTCACCCTCCAGCCAAATGGCAAGGCCATACTCAAGTTCGCCATCGCTGGTTCCACCCATTCTCAGCAGCGCGCCATTGTCACCTATCGCCGCATATTGCAGCAGTCCCGGCGGCTCTTCCGTGCCAAGCAGCGCCACTACCAGCGCCTGGCCGATACCTGTGTCTTACACAGCCCAGACCCTCTATTGGACCGGGCCTTTCTCTGGGCCAAGCTGGATTTCCAGATGCTGGCCAGAACAGTAGACGGCTTGGGGCAGGGCGCTGGTGCTGGGCTTCCGGAATACCCCTGGTGGTTTGGCTGCGACAGCGAGTACGCCGTGCCGCCCATGGTGGCCGCCGGGCAGTTCGAGCTGGCCAAGTCTACCTTGCGCTTGCTGGCTACAACCAGCCAGCAGGTGAACGGCAACGGGCGCATGGTGCACGAGCTGGCCACCAACGGCCAGGTGTACAACGAAGGCAACGCGGTGGAGGCAGCCCTCTTTACCAGAGCGGTGTACCACACCTATCGCTGGAGCGGCGACCAGCAGTTCCTGAGGGAAATGTATCCCCTTTGCCGCCAGGCATTGCTCGATTACCTGCTCAAAGAGTGCGATCCAGACAAGGATCTATACCCCGGCGGCCGGAGCATTGTGGAGTCGCCAGAGACCGCTGAGTTCTTAGAGGCACTGGATACTGCCTGCTATACCTGGGAAGGCCTCCAACTCCTGGCAGAGCTGGCGCCTGATGCTGGCGATGGGGTTCATGCTGCCCGTTACCGCACTCTCGCCGAGCGCCTGGGTCGCGGCGTGCGCCGCCAGTGGTGGC
>JACQHA010000179.1 GCA_016199255.1 Deinococcus sp. | reverse complement strand
GTCCAGTACCGCCGTGGTGGCGGTCTGGTGCACCACCTCCATAGGTGCTCCCGGGCGCAGCAGCCCAGCTTTGATGGCGTCAGTGTACTGCGGCACGCGGATCACGCCGTGGGAGTCGTGGCCTGCCAGGTTTGCCTCTACCAGATGGGTGGCGACTATCCTGGCCTCGTCGCTAGAAGCGCTAGCGGCCAGAAAAATATCGGTCACCAGTTGCTCCAGGTGGGCGGCCTGAATAATGGGCATGCTGATCTCCTATTGCCTACCGCCTGCTGGCGGCTCGGTGTGAAACTCTCGGATAGTAGCAGGCTGAACGTACTATAGGCGCCGAAGTGTGTCAAACTGCCTGAGTGAGCGAGTAGCCTATACAGGGAGGCATCTATGCATACGCCACTCAATGAAGCGCAGCTAGCTGCCCTGCGCCAGATCAACACCCCCACTGTCTCCAACATTGTGGAACTGTTCGGGGTGCGGGACCGGCGCGAGGGGTTCATGTCTAATGCGGTCCGCTGCCTGTTCCCAGAGATGGGAGTGATGGTAGGGTACGCGGTCACTGCCACCTCCCGGGCGCTACATCCGCCTAAGCATGACGCTTTGAAAGTGCTGTTTGCCTATTATGATGCGGCCATGCGCACCCCGGCGCCCCGGGTCTCAGTTATTGCCGATCTGGACGATCCTCCTGGTGTAGGGGCGTTCTTTGGCGAGGTGAACACCAATATTCACAAAGCCCAGGGCTTTGTGGGGCATGTGACTAACGGCGCGTCCCGGGACCTGGACGAGGTGCGGGTGGCGAAGTTTCACCTGTTCGCTAGCGGGCCTTGTGTCTCCCACGCCCATATCCACCTGGTGCAGGCTGATGTGCCGGTGACGGTGGGGGGCTTATTAGTGCAGCCGGGGGACTTAATCCACGCCGACCAGCACGGGGTCATGGCTATTCCCCTGGAGATTGCCGCTGAGGTAGCCGGGCGCCTGGCCGATATTGAGGCCAAGGAGGGGCCGATTATTCGCCTGTGCCAGTCGCAGGAGTTTACCCTGGCCAAGCTGAAGGTATTCATCAAGAGCCGCAAAGGGAAGGAGCATTAGAGCCATGAGGAAGCAGGTACAGGTGCCAGGCGTTACCAAGTGGGCGCTGCCATTCTCGCTGGGGATTGTGGCTGAGGGACGCTACGTGTTTGTGGCGGGACAGGGGCCGCTAGATCTGAAAACTGGCAAGGTGGTGCCAGGGATGTTTGAAGAGCAGGCAGCGCTCACTTTCGAGAATGTGAAGACCATTCTGGAGGCAGCAGGGGCCAGTACCAAGGACGTGGTGAAGGTGAATGTGTACCTCACCGATCTGGCCAACTTCCAGGCGATGAATGCCGTCTACCGCCGCCACTTTTCTGAGCCCTACCCAGCGCGCACCACCGTCCAGGTTGGGCTATTAGGGATCATGATCGAGGTAGATGCTATTGCCTGCCTCCCCCAGCGGCGGCGCTAGAAGAGCTGCCAGACAAACACTACGTAGGCTAGTAGCAGTATGCCAGCCTCGAGGCGGTCCAGCAGGCGGCCAGTGCTGATCATGACCCAGAGCAACAGGCTCACCCCCAGCATCACCCAGTAGCTCGAGCCCAGATCAGGTACCGGTATAGGCTGGAGCAGCGCCGCCAGGCCCAGGATGCCGGCTATGTTAAAGGTGTTGGAGCCTACCACGTTGCCGACGCTGATGTCTGTCTCGTGGCGCAGAGCGGCTACCACTGAGGTGGCTAGCTCCGGCAGCGAGGTGCCGGCAGCCACCAGGGTCAGGCCGATCACCAGCTCGCTGACCCCCAGGGCGCGGGCAAGGGTAATAGAGCCACTTAAAAGAGCCTGGGCACCGATTACCAAGGTCAGGACTCCGCCTGCCACCAGTAGCAGGTTGCGCCCGGTGCCGTTGCCCTGCAGGCCCTGTGCTTTCTGGAACTCGACGTACTCTGTAGTGGCTTCAGGCCGTTCTTGCCGTGCTAGAGCGTAGAGATACCAGATGTAGGTTATGAGCCCGGCTAGGAGCAGTGCTCCATCCAGCCGGCTCAGGATCCCATCGCTGCCCAGGAGGTAGAGCACCACCGCCACCAGCGCCATTACCGGCACCTCGCGGCGGACCAGGTCCACTTTCACCACCAGCGGGCGCAACAGGGCAGCAAGCCCCAGGATAAAGGCGATATTGAAGATGTTACTGCCGATTATGTTGCCCAGCGCTAGATCTACTTTGCCCTGGATCGCTCCTAGGACGCTCACTAGTAGCTCTGGGGTGGAAGTGCCAAACGCCACCACAGTGAGGCCCACCACCAGTGGTGCCACCCGCCAGGCCAGCGCCAGGCGCGAGGCACCTTTCACCAGCCACTCAGCACCCAGATAGAGCGCTACCAACCCCAATGCCACAGATGCCAAAGCCCCAGGCATGCCACCTCCTGACCCCTGGTGGGCCGTCTAGCTATACGATGGGGTGGCCTGGGGGCGTTCCGGCAAGAGATCTCTTAGCAGGATGGTAGATCTTTATGGCGATTCCCAAAGAGTGGTACACCCTGCATGTAGCGCAGATCCGGTTCTGGCCGAGCTATGGGATAACGAGAAGGATCGAGCCTACGATGCCCTATGACCGGGGTGACGTGGTTCTGGTCAGCATCGTGCCTTACCCGAACCGCCCGGTGATGTAGTCCTC
>JACQHA010000008.1 GCA_016199255.1 Deinococcus sp. | reverse complement strand
GCATAGCATGTCCCCCAGCACCCTGCAGCTGCCGTAATATAGGGAAGAAGGGAGCCGTGCTGGCTGTGGATAAACCAGAGGTCTTGTTGATGGCTGGTGAGCCTGTGATGGAAGAGGAGTCTGGGGTGGAGCCGGCGCTGCTAGAACCCACTCCAGAGGCCCCGGACAGTGATCCGCTGGAAGCTAACTTCCGCCGGCTGGTGCGCTATTTGCGGCAGATCCAGCCCAGGGAGCTGGCCAAGCAGTTGATGGTCCTGGCCTTTGAACTCAAAGACGATGCCCCCGATGGCTCCTGGGTGGGCTTAAAGCGTGCCCCCGCTGGCCGGCGCATGCATCACAACCGGGAAGGCGGCCTGGTGCAGCACATCTTGCAGATGATCGAGTTCGCCCTGATGATCTACCACGACAACCCCCAGCCCTTTAAAGGGGTGGTGCGCCCTTCGGATTTGATCATCGCCTGCTTCCTGCACGACCTGCACAAGGCTAGAGCCTGTTTCCGGGAGGACCCGGCGGGGCGGGCCAAGGGTACTCCTTTTGAGTATCTGCCGGATGTGGGCAAGCAGCTGCCCAACGACGTCATGACCCTGTGGCTGGTGAACCAGGCTGGCATCAAGCTCACCCAGGACCAGATCAATGCTGTTATTCTGGCAGAGGGCGGGTACTCCTTGTACCGGCACCAGGAGCGCAGCAAGCTGGCGGTGCTGGTGTCCATGGCCGACGAGTACAGCGCCCTGGTGCTGAGGAAGTAGGTCTTATGGTGGCTCCTCCATCGGCTGGCACCGAGGCCACCAGGCGGGCGCTGGTCGTAGATGACGAGCTGGTGGTAGGTGACCTGATTGCCGATATCCTGGCCCAGGAGGGCTGGTCGGTGCAACGAGTCCAGAGCGGCGAGGCCGGCCTTGAGGTGCTGAAGCAGGGCCCCTGCGACCTGATCGTCCTGGACCTGAAAATGCCAGGCATGAGCGGCCAGGAGTTCTATGCCCACCTGGAACGCCGCCACCCGGAGCTGGTGCACCGGGTGGTGGTGTGCACCGGGAGCTTCTTGGACGAGGCCGACTTCCGGTTCCTGCACCAGAGCGGCGCCCAGGTGGTGCACAAGCCTTTTACCTTAGAGCAGCTCTGGGCGGCAGTGCACCAGGTGCTAAATGCTGCCTAGCGCCGCCGTCGGGCAGTAAGCGGCGCGGCGCCGGGGTTAGCCTGGCCCGGGCTCCCCTGGTGCTGCTCGTCAAGCAATGTCCAGCTCGCGGCATTGCCCGGCTCAGTACCCATCAGCGCCAGGCCGGTGCTGCTGGCAGTAATGGGCACGCTGTTGCCGCTCCACAGCCCCTCGGGAGCCGGGTCCACTGCTTCCCCGGTGCCGTAAGCCAGGTAAGCCACTGCGATCCCCTTGGAGTCGAACAGCGTCAGGTCGTCGCCGCCATCGTTCAAAAAGCCCCGGTCGCGCCCGGTGTAGAGGGTGAGCAGGTTGCCGCTGCGCTCTGCCGTGCCCTGGCTGTTCCGGACCAGCACCATGGTCTCAGGCTCCACCTCCAGGCTCACCCCATCGGCATGGAAGGTATAGCTGAAGCGGTCGGCATCGCTGAGCACGTAACCTTCCAGGTTGGTGCGCTCCAGCACCAAGAGTTCCACAAACTCGCTGCTGCTGAACCCGACTTCGCTGATCAGCACCGTAGCTGCTCCCTGGGCCAGGGCCAGCGGCAGCAAGCCCGCTGCCAACCCCAGCGCCAGTGCCCGTCGTCTCATAGTCGCTCCTTTCTGCCGGTGTCCCACCGGCCTGGCCAGCATGCCCCTGGGCCGGGTACGGCTGGGGCACAGGCCAGGTACAGCGCGCTACAATAGGCAACTGTAGAGGAGAGCGGTCATGGGATCTGGAACGCATGGAAGCAGGATGGCGGCGGCGCTGCTCGTGGCCCTGGTGGCAGTGGCCTCTGGGGCTGCTGAGCCGGTGACCCTGCTGGTAAACGACGCCAGTGATCCCGGGAACACCCGGGACATGCGCTTGAGCCTGCGTGAGGCGCTGCAGCAGGCTAGTAGCGACGCGGCGCCTACGGTGATCCGCTTTGACCCCCGGGCCTTCCCCCCCGCCCAGCCGGTGCTGATCCGCATTGGTCGCAGCGCTGAGCTGCCAGCGCTCAGTGGCCAGGAGGACGTGCTAGATGGCGCCGAGGCGGGGGTGATCATTGACGGCAACCGCTTCCCGGTAGATGGCGATGAGAATGGCCTGACCATCACCGGCCGCCTGGAGATCAGGAACCTCACTGTTCAAGGGTTTCCCGCCGGCTGCGTGGCGGTCCAGGATGGTGGATCGGTGGTGCTAAGCGACGTGACGATTACTGACTGTGGCACTGGGGTGCTGGTGTACTCTGGCGCCAGCGCCCGATTAGGCACTGGCGTAGCGATTACCAATAGCGCCCTGGGTTTAGGGGTCACGGACGCTGGCTCCAGTGCCACCGTGATCGGCGCCACCATTGGCGACAATGACACCGGGGTGGGGATAGTGGCCGGGGGCCTGGTGACTGTAGGCGGCGGCACAGTAGTGGTGGGCAACCTGGATGATGGCATCTTTGTCCAGGATGCTGGCTCCCGGCTGGTGGTGGGGGAGGCCACGATTACCAGCAATGGCATTAGCGCGGTGCTGGAGGGGACGGCGCAGCCCTTTGCCGGCATCTTTGTGGCGCTAGGGGCGACGCTGGAGCTGGGCGAGGGGGCGCTGGTTTCGGAGAACTTCGGCGACGGGGTGGCAGCGCTGGACCAGGGTAGCCGGCTGGTGGTGGCAGGGGCGCGCCTGGCCAATAACGACCTGACCGGGCTGTTCGTTAGCTTTGGCGCCCAGGCTGAGGTGCGCCCTGGTACTGAGGTGTCTGGCAACGGCGACGCCGGCCTCTTCCTGCAAGAGATGGGTAGCGCTGTCACAGTAGCTGGCGCCACTATAACTGGCAACCGCTTCGGGCTCTTTGCCGGCTTCGGCGCCGAGCTGACGCTCGGTGAGGAGACAGTGGTGGAAGGCAGCGCCGAGGCCGGGGTGACGGTGCAGGACAGCGCTACTGTCCGGGTCAGCGGCGCCGTGCTGCGGGATAATGGCAGTGACGGCCTCACGGTGCTCTCTGGCTCTAGCGCCAACGTGCAGGGTAACACCATTACCGGCAATGCCCAGGATGGGGTGAACATTGAAGGGGAAGGTACCCAGGCTATCTTGGTTGGCAACAGCATTACTGGCAACGAGCTAGGGGTGCTGGTAGCTTTCGGCGCTACTGGTAAATTGCGGGACAACACCATCTCCACCAACTCTGGCGGCGGGGTGCTGGTCAAAGATGCTGGCACCAGTGCCGAGCTGCGGGATAATACTATCAGGAATAATGGCAGCAGCTCTGGCGAGGCCGACGGGGTCTTTGTGGGCCGCGCTGCCCGGGCGGTGCTTGGCCCGGGCAATATTATCAGCGGCAACCAGGGAGATGGAGTGGAGGTCAGCGGTGAGGGCACGCTGGCTACTATCACCGGCAACTCCATCTCCGCCAATAGCGGCCAGGCCATTGCCTTCACTGGCGGCCTGGAGCCGGTGCCGTCGCCCACGCTCACCGCCCTAGAGGGCCGCACGGTGCGGGGCACCGCCCTGGCTGGCGCCACTATCGAGCTCTTTGCTGATCCGAAGACGAAGGAGCCACCATGCTGGGCAGCACCACCGCCGGTACCGACGGCAGCTTCAGCTTGCGCCTGGACGGGAGTGTGCCCCGGGGCAACCTGACTGCCACTGCCACCGATGGGCAGCAGCGCACTAGCGAGTTCTCGGCACCGCTGCGCCTGGGAGGATGAAGCTGGAGGCTACCATGGCAGGGAAGGCCCAATATGACCCTCTGGTGTTCACCAATGCCGAAGGAATAGACCTGGACGACTTTATCATCGCCACCTACTACCTGGAGACCAGGGGCGATTTGCTGAAGAAAGCCGAAGGGATTGCGGTCGGACAGACCACCGGCGGCTGGGTGG
>JACQHA010000180.1 GCA_016199255.1 Deinococcus sp. | reverse complement strand
GGGGGTGCAGGCCGCCAGCGCCAGGAGCGGAATCAGGCCAAGTAGAGCTAGGTAGCGCATGGCCTATTATGCCTTCTCCGGCTTCAGTTCCTGCTTGGCCGTCGCCAGGTGCAGCTTGTAGCGGGCGATCTCCTCTGAGGCGATCTTGCCAGCCACCGCAAGCACAAACAGGTCATCCAGCCGCCCAACAAAGGGGAGCCAGTCGGGGATGAGGTCAATAGGGCTGATCAGGTAAAGCAGGGCGATGAGCAGCGCACGCCGGGCCTCCTTCTTCATCCTGAAGGACTTATCGAAGAGCATCCGGTAGAAGAGGGTGACGTCGTCTATGACCTTCTGGAGGTAGCCCTTTTCGGGAGTGAGCAGGTTGGGCAGCCCCTCCTTAATAGCCTCCTGGGCCTTGGGGTCATCGGCGCGCTTCTGCCACTCGGGATCGGTAAAGAGCTTCTCGGTCTGCTTCTGGGGATCTGGGGTGGTCATAAGTCCTCCTTTGGTGGGGGCCTCCGCCTCCCGCCCCGTCCACTACGCCCTTGGGGCGACGGCGGTTCCGGCCTGTGCCCTGGTCTCTAGTCTACACGCTGTCAAGGCGTCAGCGCTGTTTGACATGGTGCGGCACGCCGCCCTACTGTGATGCTATGGTGGCCCCTACCCTGGACCGCCTGTTCGCGGCCGCCGGCTTGAGCACCGCGGGGCTGCCGGCTACGCTGGTAACTGGCGTCACCCACGACTCGCGGCAGGTGGCGCCGGGCATGGTGTTTGTGGCATTGCGCGGCCGGTCGGTAGATGGCAACTACTTTGTGGCAAAAGCGGCGCAGAGCGGCGCTCTCTGTGTCGTCAGTGAGCAGCCACATGCTGTGGCAGTGCCCTGCGTGACTGTGCCCAGTGCGAGATCGGCGCTGGCCGACCTGGCCTGCGCCTTCTACCAGCATCCTTCCCGCCAGCTGGTCCTGGTGGGGGTCACCGGGACTGACGGCAAGACCACCGTGTGTCACCTGCTGGATGCTATCTTCCGTGCTGCCGGGCACGTTGCTGGCCTGATTGGCACTGTGGAGACCCGGATTGCTTCCCAGGTGCAGGTGAACCGGACTGATCTCAGCACTCCTGAGGCGCTGGAGGTGCAGCACTTGCTGCGGGAGATGGTGGATGCTGGCGTGACCCATGGGGCGCTGGAGGTGTCCAGCCACGCTTTAGCGCAGCACCGAGTGCGGGGCTGCCGCTTTTTAGCGGCGGTGGTGACCAATATCACCCCGGAGCACCGCGACTTCCACCAGGACCTGGAGCGCTACCGCGCTGCCAAGCGGGAGCTGGTGAAAATGGCCGCGGCGGAGCAGGGAACAGTGGTGCTGAACCGGGACGATTCCTCTTTCCTCTTCCTGGCCGAGGCGGCTGAGAAGATTATGCCCTTTGGGCTGTCGGAAGGCTGCGCCGTTACTGCTCGAGAAGTGCAGGCTGGGCTGCACAGCAGCCGGTTCCGGCTGGTCACTCCTCAGGGAGAGCGGCTGGTGACCTTGCCCCTTTCAGGCACCTTCAATGTCTTCAATGCCTTGGCGGCAGCGGCGGCGGCGCAGGCGGTGGGGGTTGGCCTGGATGCTATTAGCCAGGGGCTGGAGCATTTCCCTGGGGTGCCGGGGCGCATGGAGATCCTCCCCGGGGCCAATTTCACAGTGGTAGTGGACTACGCCCACACTCCCGGCGCCCTGGAGCAGCTGCTCCAGGAGCTGCGCCGCTTCTGCCGGGGCCGGCTCACGGTAGTGATGGGCATGGCCGCCAAGCGTGATCCCTTGAAGCGAGCGGAAATTGGCCGGGTCATTGCCCGGCTGGCGGACCAGGCGATTATTACCGAGGATGATTCCCGGGGCGAGGACCTGTACACCATCATGCAGGCCATAGCCGCTGGCGCCAGCGCCCTGGGCTGGCGGGAAGGGGTAGAGTACCAACTCATTGCCGACCGGCGCACCGCCATAGAGCGAGCCGTGGCCCGGGCCGCCCCAGGGGATATTGTGCTCTTGGCGGGCAAGGGCCATGAGCGCCACCTGGCCAGGGGCGCAGGCGACATGCCCTGGAACGAGCGGCTGGTGGCGGAGCTGGTGCTCAAAGAGCAGGGCCGCTGGGCTACCAGCGGCCAGCTGAGCGTATAATCCCCCTATGTCGCGGGAGTATGTGTACCGGGGACGCATTCTGAACCTGGTCCTGGAGCGGGACGGGAACACCACCTATGAGCTGGTGGAGCATGGACCAGCGGTGATGATCCTGGCCCAGACTCCCCAAGGGGTGGCGCTGGTGCACCAGCATCGCCCGGCAATAGGTGGGGACACCCTGGAGCTGCCGGCGGGCCTGGTGGAGCCAGGGGAGACGCTCCTGGACGCTGCCCAGCGTGAGCTGGCCGAAGAGGTGGGCCTAGGAGCGCGCGGCTGGGAGCTGTTGGTGTCTGCCTACGTCAGCCCCGGCTTCTGCAGCGAAAAGCTGAGCGTCTTTCGGGCCTGGGACCTGTATGAGAGCCGGCGGGCGCCAGATCCCGACGAGCAGATGCAGGTGGTGTACTTGAGCCCGGCCGAGGCCCTGGCGCTGATCCGCTCGGGCGAAGTGGAAACCAGCGCCCCCACCGTGATTGGCCTGCTCCTGGCCCAGACATGAGGCTGCACCGCGGCATTGACGAAACCCGGGAGGGGCCGCTGGCGCTCACCATCGGCTCTTTTGATGGGGTGCACCTGGGGCACCAGGCGCTGATCCGCCACACCCTGCAGGTAGCGAAGCAGCAGGGCCTCACTGCTGCTCTCTTGACCTTCGACCCCCTGCCCAGGCTGGTGCTGAACGGCCAGCCTATTCTCACCACCATCACCGAGAAAGTGGAGCAGGTGGCGGCGCTGGGCATGGAGGCCATGATTGTCGAGCCGTTCAATACTAGCTTGGCAGCGCTGACTCCACCAGAGTTCTGCCGCTACCTGGCCACGTTGCCGCTACGCATCATTATTGTAGGCGAGGATTTTCGCTTTGGCCGGGGTGGCAAAGGCGGCGCCAGTGATCTCGTAAGCACCGGCGCCCAGGTGGAAACCTTTCAGCTGCTCTCGCCTGATAGCCAGCCGGTGCACAGCTCCCGGATCAGAGAGTGCCTAGTCCAGGGCGATGTGGATAGCGCCGCCCGCCTGTTAGGCCGCCCTTACCGCATTTCCGGCCGGGTAGTGCCGGGCGAAGGCCGGGGGAGGACCGTGGGCTATCCCACCGCTAATGTAGAAGTGCATCCCCACAAGCTGCTGCCCCGTGGCGTATTTGCGGTGCAGGTGGGGGCGCTAGGGAAGAGCTACGGCGGGATGCTCAATATCGGCACCCGCCCCACTTTTGGCGGGCAGAGCCTCGCTGTTGAGGTGCATCTTTTCGACTTCTCAGGCGATCTGTATAACCAGGAGCTGAAGCTGGACCTGATCCACTGGCTGCGCTCGGAGCAGAGGTTCGCTTCAGCCGGCGAGCTCCTGGCGCAGCTGCAGTGCGATGAGCAGGCGGCGCGGCAGCGCTTAGCGGTACCGCCCGGTCAGTAGGTCCCGCTGCTCCCAGGGGGTATCGCCCAGGTCATACTGCCGGGCCAGGTCGAAAGTGAGGCCGTGCACCCGGCCCTGGCCGCGCACTATAGTGAGCTTGCGGGTACGTACATCCTCAGCAAATTGGGGGTTAGCTGCGTCGGCGCGGGCGTTGGCGATGATCTCCATCAGCTCCAGTTCCCCCAGGGGCCGCCCCAGCTCGTTGGCGCGGGCATTGGCCTGGCGCCAGATCTCCTCCTTGGTTTCCGGGCGGATGCTGCCGTTCTGGACTGCAATGTCGAACATGAGCGCCAGGCCGCGCTCGGACTCCAGGCCAAACTCAATGGCCAGGGACTTGGCCCGCTCCAGGTAGCGCTGGGCGGCCTCCATCTGTACTTGCTGGAAGGCGGGAATGCGGCCCAGGGCCCGGAAGCGGCTGGCCCAGGGCTCTGCCACTCGTTTCCTCTCGTCGTTCATAGCCCCGGCAAACGCCAGGCCGGCTTCCCGGGAAGCCAGCGCCGCCAGCACCTGGTCGGTGCCAGCGCCAAACACCTCGCCGAAGTGTGCCGGGTCCACCAGGTACATCTGGCGCAATAGGGGCTGCAGCGTGCCCTGGCCGAAGTTCCACTGCAAGAAGCCAAAGGAGAGCCCCTGGCCGTCAAAGTTGCCCACGAGAGCACTAAAGCCGCCGCCTTCGAAGGCGCCAGTAATGGCAAAGGCCTTGCGCTCTGCGGCGCTGTAGCGTGCCGCCGGCTGGCCGGTATTGGCGAGGGCGGCGCTGCCTCGCTCAGCAGCCAGGCGCAGGTGCGGGGCCCGGGCGTTTGCCCAGCGCTGCAGGGCGGTTTCCACTGGCGCCCGTTCCTCGGGGAAGAGCGCGGCCAAAGTGGCCAGGCCCTCTAGGGCAGCTGCCCGGCGGCTAGCGTCCTGAGCATCGGCGAGCATGTCGAGGAGTACCCAGGCCTGGCGGCTGGCAGCAGCCAGCTGGGCGGTGCTGCGGGGTGGGGCCAGGGGCAGGGGAGGCAGCGCTAGCTCGGCACCCTGCTGCCCTACTATGTCCAATAGCGTCTCCTGGGCACTTATGGCCAGGGCATCGCTTCTAGCGGCCAGGGGTATGAGCTGAGCGGCTATGGTGCTGGCTACCCGAAGGGAACTGGCCGCCAGGGCGCGCAGCGCCTCCAGGGCCTGGAGCTGCACCGTGCGGTCACTGTCGTTGAGCAGGGCCAGCACCACCGGCAGCACGCTGCTGGCCAGGTCCGGCCAGCGGGCGGCTACTTGCCCCAGCCGGGCTGCGGCGCTGGCGCGCTGCGCCGGGCTAGGGGCCTGGGCCAGCGCCCGGAGCACCTGCGCTGGCGGCCCGGCGGCGCTGGCGCTCTCAGCCAGCCGGGCCAGCGCCACTGCAGCCTGGGCCTGCACCTCTGGGTCAGAGTGGCTTAATAGCGGCTCCAGCTGGGCGCGTACTGCTTCCCTCAGCTCCCGGTGGCTGGCGGCTACTTGCGCCAGCACCTCGGCGGCCTTGCCCTGCGCCCCTGGGGTTGCCAGCGCTGCGCTGAGCACCTCTAAAGCTCTGGGCGCCGGCGGCTGCTGCCGCTGGGCCACAGCACCCAGGGCCTCCAGCCCAGCGGCCTGCACCTGGGGGTCTGGGTCCTGGGCCACGGCGAAGAGCACCTGGGGCAGTTCCGGGGCAATCCGGGGCAAGTGCAGCGCCACGGTGGCAAAGAGCTGCGCTCCCGCGGCTCTGGCTGAGGCTTCTGCTGCCCCCAGGGGCTCCAGTAGCGCCCCCAGCACCTGGGGCGCCAGGCTGGGGTCAGCGGAAAGCGCTTGTCCCAGCAACTTGGCCGCTGCCTCAGCCAGGTCTGGGTCATTGCCCCTGGCCAGCGCCAGCAGGTCGCGTACGAGAAGGGACAGCACCTCTGGCCGGCCGGCTGCCACCTGGCCCACTTGCTCCAGTGCTAAGAGGCTGATCTGGGGCCCAGGCGCCGCCAGGTCAGGCCGGAGCGCCTGGGCCAGGGCGTTAATGACCTCTGGGGTGGCTGGCGCCAGGCTGGCTACCACCGCGAGCAGCTGGCTGCGCACCCCCCGGTCCGGATCGCCCAGGGCTGCTAGCAGCCCTGGGAGCAAGTTGGCCAGTTGCTCGGCCTGGCGCCGGACCAGAAGCGCCAGGGCATCGGCCGCAACGCGGCGCACTGCCATGTCACCGTCGCCCAGCAGCGACTGGAATAGCTCCAGGCCGCCCCTGGTGCGCTCGGGGTGGTTGAGTGCCAGCACCCCCAGGGTTTCCACCGCCCGGCGCCGGGTGCTGCGATCTGGGGCGGCCAGGCGCTGCAGCATGGCCGGAGCTAGCAGTTCGACACTGCTCTGGTGGCGCGCTGCCAGCGCCCC
>JACQHA010000181.1 GCA_016199255.1 Deinococcus sp. | reverse complement strand
CGCTGGTCGGGCTCCTGGCCCTGGCAGGGGCAGTGGTGGTGCTGGCCCGCAGCGGCAATTTCTCGCTGATCCCTGTGGCTGGCCTGGAGGAGCGGCTGCGGGGCCTGCTAGACACCATCTTGATCGCCCGCCCCAGGTTTAAGGAGCTGGTGGGACATCCCCTTTTGGTGCTGGGGCTCACCTGGCGCTGGCCGGTGCCAGGAAAATTGCTCCTGCTCACTGCTGGCCTTTTGGGCCAGGTTTCCTTGGTCAACACCTTTTCCCATTACCACACCCCGCTGGTGATGTCCTTGATCCGCACCGGCCATGGGGTGTGGATGGGAGTACTCCTGGGCCTGGCGGCGGGCTGGCTCCTGCGCCGTGCCGGTCTGGGGCTGAGCCCAGAGCGGGTGGGCTGATATCAATGAGCAGGACCCTGAACCAGGTGTTGCCTAATTCAGGGGGTTGATCACTGCGATTGGATATAACCTGGAGTCGTGGCGCATATTCTCATTGGCGGCTACTGCGGGCTAGGCAACCTGGGGGATGAAGCAGTGCTGGGCGTGGTGGCTGGTGCCCTGCGCCAGCGCGGCCACCGGCTCCGGGTGCTCACTGCTGACCAGCGCCATACCAGAGAGCTCCATGCCCTGGAGGGCGTGCCGCGCAAGTCCCTGGGCGCCGTCTGGAAGGCGCTGGGCTGGGCTGATGTGCTGCTGTATCCAGGCGGCAGCTTGCTCCAGGACGTTACCAGCCGCGCCAGCTTGCTCTATTACCTGGGCCTCTTGCCGCTGGCCCGGCTGCGCCAGGTAGCGGTGGTGTTACATGGCCAGGGGGTGGGGCCATTGTCCCCCACGGGGCAATGGCTGACTGGGCTGGGGTTAAGGGGCAGTGCGGTAAGTGTGCGCGATCAGGCATCTCAGGCGTTGCTGCGCCGGCTGGGGATAAGGGCAGAGCTTGCCGCAGACGCAGCGTTGTTGATGCAGCCACAGTCCCAGGCAGAAACCGGCGAGGTGGTGGTGGCACTGCGCCCGCCCTGCTCACCGGCACTGCTGGACGCGGTAGTGGAAGCGTCCAGATCGTGGGGGCGAACACTGGTGGCGCTGGTGATGCACCCGGCGCTGGACACTCCCGTGGCTGAGGCGCTGGTGCAGCGTACTGGCGGGCGCTTAGTGGCGCCCGCTCGGCCGCAAGAGGCGCTGGAGGTCATCGCCCAGGCGTCTTTGGTGGTAGGCATGCGGCTCCATAGCTTGCTATTTGCTGTTGCCAGTACCCGGCCGGCGGTGGCTATTGCCTACGACCCGAAGGTGCAGGCTCTGGCCACTGAAGCAGGGCACCCGGTACTGGCGCCAGGAGAGTGTACAGGCCAGAACCTCCTGGTGGCTGGAGACCAAGCACTCCGGCAGGGAGCGCCTCCAGGAGGCGCAGTGCTGCGCCAGCGGGCGGCCGCTGGGCTCAGCTGGCTGTGCCATATAATTGAACACCAGGAGGACCGGTGATGAAGTCGGTAGAGCTGAGGCAAGTAGTGGTGGTCGCTGTGGGGATTCTGATTGTCTGGCTGCTGTTGCGCGATCGGTTAAGTAGCCAAGGGCAAATCGCCCTGGTGATATTTCTGCTATCGGCAGCAGCCCTCTACTTCTCGCGGGAGCCGGCAACAGCGCCCAGAATGGCAGCAGTAGCCCCCCGGCCCTCTATGGCACCCCCAGCGCCCCAGCCCGCCCCAGTAGCACCGGCTGCTCCACTGCCTGCAGCGCCAGCGGTCCCTGCGCCGCCCGCCCAGCAGGCTGAGCCAAGCGAGCCGGCTCTGGAGCTAGTTGACCTGAACAGGGCGTCAGCCGAGGAGCTCCAGACCCTGCCAGGGATTGGCCCGGCGATGGCCAAGCGCATTATCCAGCACCGGCCCTTTGGCAGTGTGGAGGGCCTGCTCCAGGTGCCAGGCATTGGCGAGGTGACCTTTCTGCGCCTGCGGGACAGAGTGAAAGTCTGAAGTGGGCGCGCTGCAGGTTATCTCCGAGTTCACCCCCCAGGGTGACCAGCCCCGGGCCATTGCCGAGCTGGCAGAGGGCCTGAAGGGTGGACTGGCCTTCCAGACTCTCTTGGGCGCCACCGGCACCGGCAAGACCTACACCATGTCCCAGGTGATGGCCGCCGTGGACCGGTCGGCTTTGGTGCTGGCGCCCAACAAGATCCTGGCGGCGCAGCTGGCAGCTGAGTTCAAGGAACTGTTTCCCAAGAACGCTGTTGAGTACTTCATCAGCTACTACGACTACTACCAGCCTGAAGCTTACGTGCCGCAGACTGACCTCTATATTGAAAAGAGTGCCACCATCAACGCCGAGATCGAGAAACTGCGCCACTCTACCACCCGTAGTTTGCTCACCAGGCGCGACGTGATTGTGGTGGCTTCAGTGAGCTGCATCTACGGCCTGGGCAGCCCCGAGGACTATGAAGAGATGAACCTCTTGCTGGCTGTAGGGGGGGAGCGGGGGCGGGATGCCATTTTGGAGCGGCTGGTGCAGATGCAGTATGAACGCAACGACCTGGAATTGCTCCCTGGGCGGTTCCGGGCCAAGGGTGATGTGCTGGAAATCTTCCCTGCCTACGAAGATCACCTGCTGCGCCTGGACCTGTGGGGCGATACTTTGGACAGCATCACTGCCATTGACCCGCTCACCGGTCAGGTGCGAGGCCAGGTCACATCGGTGGTGATCTTCCCGGCCAAGCATTACGTCACGCCACCGGACCGCATGGAGGCGGCGCTGGCGGCCATTGAAACCGAGCTGGAGGAGCGGATCCGCTACTTTGAGAGTGTGGGGAAGCTGCTGGAGGCGCAACGCATCAAGGAGCGCACCCTCTTTGACCTGGAGATGCTGCGCACCATGGGCACCTGTGCCGGCGTAGAGAATTACTCCCGCCACCTGAGCGGCCGGCCGCCAGATTCGACCCCATATACGCTCCTCGACTACTTCCCCGAGGACTTCATCACGTTCATTGACGAGTCGCACATTTCCGTGAGCCAGGTCCGGGGCATGTATAACGGCGACCGCAGCCGGAAGGTCACGCTGGTGGACTATGGCTTCCGGCTGCCTTCGGCGCTGGATAACCGCCCCTTGCGCTTTGAGGAGTTCCTGGAGAAGGTGGGGCAGGTGGTCTTCGTGTCTGCCACACCGGCGGAATACGAGCGCCAGGTGTCGTCGCGCATTGTGCAGCAGGTGATCCGCCCCACTGGGTTAGTGGACCCAGAGGTGGTGGTGAAGCCTACCCAGGGGCAGATTGACGACCTGATCTTTGCCATCAAGGAGCGCGCTGGTCGCAAAGAGCGGGTGCTGATTACCACCCTCACCAAGCGCATGGCTGAGGATCTCACTGAATATCTGGCAGAAGCCGGGTTGCGGGTGCGCTACATGCACTCGGAGATCGACGCCCTGGAGCGCCAGGCGATCATTCGCGATTTGCGCCTGGGGCACTTTGACGTGCTGGTGGGGATCAACTTGCTGCGCGAGGGACTGGACCTGCCCGAAGTCTCGCTGGTGGCTATCCTGGACGCGGACAAGACCGGCTTTCTGCGCAGCTCCCGCTCGCTCATCCAGACCATCGGCCGGGCGGCGCGTAACGTGCGTGGCCAGGTGTTCCTCTACGCCGATACGATTTCTGGCGCGATGCGCGACGCCATTGACGAAACCAACCGGCGGCGGCAGATCCAGCTGGCGTACAACCAGCAGCATGGCATTACCCCGCAGACAGTGGCCAAGCGGGTGCGGAACATTATCCGCGCTGAGGTGGCGGCGAGCACTGCGCCAGAAGAGACTCTGGCCCCCTGGGACCGGGAGCTGGCTACTGACGACCTGAAGAACGCCATCGAGGTGCTGCAGGCCGAGATGTGGGCGGCCAGCGAGGCACTGGACTTTGAGCGGGCGGCCGAACTGCGGGACCGGCTCCGCGAGCTGGAAGCCCAGCTGGCTGGCCTGACTCCAGGGGTGAAGGTACCTGGCAGCGAGCGCCGCCCGGCGCCGGCCAAGCGCCGGCGCAGCCGATTCTAGCCATGAACTTTCCCAGGCGAGTCTGGCAGGTAGCGCGCCGCTGGGTGCTGCCCATTGTCGAGGCCCTGGTGGTAGCCCTGGCCTTCACCACCCTGGCAGCCACTGTGGTGCGGGTGGATGGCATCTCCATGGCCCCCACCTTCCTCGGTGGCGAGCGAGTGCTGGTGCTGAAGTTCTTGAACTTCTTTGGCTCGCCCCAGCGGGGTGACATTGTGGTGTTCACTCCACCCACAGATGCCCCTAATGCCTCTGTGCCAGTGCCCATTCTAGGCCCCCTGTTCGGCATCAAGACTCGTGCCACGTTCATCAAGCGGGTGATTGCCATTGGCGGGGACGTGGTGGAGGTGCGCCCCAGGGGAGTGTGGGTGAATGGGGTGCAGCTGAGGGAGAACTACGTCAGCGCTGCGGCTTTTTACGGCCAGGAGCAGCGCTGGGAGGTGCCGCCAGACCACCTTTTTCTCATGGGTGACAACCGCCAGTACGGCTCCAGCGAAGATTCCCGGGTGTTTGGCCCAATCCCGGTGCCGGCCGTGACCAGGGTCTGGCGCGGTGGCGGCCGGGCCTGGGCAGTGCTGTGGCCCCCGGACCGGGTGCAGGTGCTGCAGCTGCCAGAGCATACTTTCGCCCCATTGAGGGAGGTGCAGTAGTGGTACCCTGGAGCCCGGAAAGCAGGCCAGCATGGAACCAGTGATCTGGCGCGATGGCCGGGTGGAGTTACTCGACCAGCGGCTGCTACCGCAGCGGGTCCAGTGGGTTCACTGCCGCGACTACCGGGAAACAGCCCGGGGGATCAGGGACATGGTGGTGCGCGGCGCGCCAGCGATTGGCGTCACTGCCGCCTACGGCCTGGCGCAGGCGGTGCGAGCCAGCCGGGCCAGTGACCGGGTGAGCTTGCTGGCGGACTTGCATGCCGCCGATGCCGTCTTGCGCGCCGCCCGGCCCACGGCAGTGACCCTGATGTGGGCCCTGGACCGGATGCTGGCTGTAGCGCAGCGCTCGCTGGATATTGTCTCGGAGCTGGAGAAGGAAGCTCTGGCCATCCACCAGGAGACGCGGGAGCTGGACCAGCGCATTGCCCAGGCTGGCCTAGCGGTGGTGCCCCCTGGGACGCGCATCCTCACCCACTGCCATACTGGGGGCCTGGCCACTGGCGGCACTGGCACCGCGCTGGGCGTCATTATGGCGGCGCACCGCTCAGGATATGGCATTTCGGTGTGGGTGGATGAGACCAGGCCCTATTTGCAGGGTTCGCGCATCACTGCCTGGGAACTGCAGCAGGCTGGGGTGCCGGCCACGCTGATCTGCGACAACATGGCAGGCTATTTCATGGGCCGGGGTGAGGTGGACCTGGTGCTGGTGGGCACCGACCGCATGGCGGCCAATGGCGATTTTGCCAACAAGATCGGCACCTACAGCCTGGCAGTCCTGGCCCACGCCCACCGGATTCCCTTCTATCCCGCGCTGCCCCTGTCGTCTATTGACCTGGCGATGAGCGATGGCCGGCATATTCCCATTGAGCAGCGTTCCCCCCAAGAAGTGACCCACTTCCGGGGCATGCCTGTGGCACCGGCTGGGGTGCAGGTGGCTAACCCGGCGTTTGACATGACGCCCCACAGCTACGTCACCGGCATTATCACTGAAGCTGGCGTGCTGCGCCCGCCATTCACCAGAACTATCGCCCAGGCCCTGGGCAAGTGAGCAAGTGACAGCATAGATCATTCCCTTCAGTGGGAGGTGAGGTACGGCTACCATCCGCCGTTACCTGGCTCTTGCCCTGGACCTGCTCTTGCCCCAGCGCTGCCCGCTGTGTCTGGGCTGGCTCTGGGGCGAGGTGGGGCTGTGCCAGCTCTGCCTGGGCGGGCTGCCAGCAGTGGCCCAGGTGCAGCCTGGGCCGGCGCCCCTGGAGCAAACCTGGTGGCTCGGTGATTATGAAATGCTGGAGCCGGCAGTGAAAGCCCTGAAATACGGCAGCGTGCGCACCCTGGCCACGCCCTTAGGGAGGCGGCTCGGAGAGGCGGTACAGGCCCAGGGCTGGCGGCCTGACCTGGTGGTGCCCGTGCCGCTTCACCCGGCGCGCCTCCGGGACCGGGGGTTCAACCAGGCAGAGCTGCTGGCCCGGCAGGTGGCCCAGGTCCTGGCCCGGCCCCTGGAGAAACCCCTGCAGCGAGTGCGGGAGACACCCTCCCAGACCAGGCTCTCTGGCCAGCGGCGCATAGCCAATGTGCAGGGAGCGTTTCAGTGTTCCCGGCTGCTCACTGGCGCGGTGCTGCTGGTAGATGACGTCACCACCACTGGCGCCACCGCTCACGCCTGCGCCCGGGCTCTACTGGCAGCCGGGGCGCGCCAGGTGCAGCTGGCGGTGCTCTGCCGCGCTAGACCGTGATACCGAACTGCTGCACCACATTCTGGTTGAAGATCACCACCGCCCGGTAAACCCCGGGGCCGGTGACCTGGGGCAGCCGGAAGGTGAACTGGCGGCCTTGGTCCTCGGGGAAGATGCGTATCTCCTCGGTGCCGAGCACCCGAGCGTCCAGCCCAGGTGCCAGGAACTCCACGACTAGCAGCCCGGCGCTGGGCACCCCGGCGAGCTGTAAAGTCAGCACCAGAGCCACCCCGTCGCGGAACAGGCCGGGTGAGCCGGTGAGGTCCAGCTCTGGTGCCCGCAGCGGCTGCAGGGTGGGCACGCAGCCTGAGAGGGTGAGGAGTAGCACCAGCAGCAGGGGACGCATGCAACTCTCCTTATTCCTGGGCCAGCCCTAGGCGGGCAGACCAGCCCTTTCCAGTAAAAACCCTAGCACTGCCAGGGCAGTTGCGGCTGCTGTTTCTGCCCGCAAGATGCGCGGCCCTAGGCTGAAGGTCTTGAACCCATGCTGCTCGGCCAACGCTGCTTCCTCTGGCTCCAGCCCACCCTCGGGGCCAATGAGCAGCCACACTGCCGCGGTGCTGGCCAGCGCTGGCCAGGGCTGCTGGCTGTCTTCCCAGGCCAGTAATTTCTGGTGGCTGGGGCCGGGCTGGCAGAGCGCCTCGGCCAGTGGCAAGGCGGGGCGCACGTCCATCAGCACTGCCCGCCGGCTGGACTTGGCGCCTGATAAGGCCGCGCGCTGCCAGCGCTCCTGCCGCAAAGGGGAGGGGGAGTCCACTTCCCCCCGGGCAGTGAACACCGGGGTGAGGGAGCTGGCCCCGAGTTCTGCCGCCTGCTGGGCAATGGTGGTGAACTTGTCGCCTTTTACTACTCCTTGGAGCACATGCACCGCCACTGGCAGTTCTCCCCGCCCCCATTGGGGCTCCTGGGCCAGAAGCTGCACCTGGCCCTGGTGAATGGATTCGATCAGCGCCTGGGCTTCTTTCCCCTGGCCGTCGAACAGCACCACCCACTGGCCCGGTCGCAGCCGCAGCACATGGCGCAGGTGGTGGGCTTCAGCGCCGCTCAGCCGCACTAGCCCAGCTGCCAGCTCTAGGCAGAAGAAACGGTGGGCCCTCACGCTGGGGCCGCCACCAAGGCTGCCCACTCCTCCCGGCGCTCCCGGCGGGTGATGCTGAGCCCGGCGCGCTGCCAGGCATCGGTCACCAGGGGCTCCAGGCCGACCAGGATGCCAGTGGCAATCACTGACCCGGTGGGCTCTAGATGAGCCCAGAGCGCCTCTGCCTCTTCGGCCAGCACCTCGGCGTAGAGGTTGGCGATAATCACCGCAAACTTGCCGGGCGCATCAGCCAGCGTTCCCACCTGGAAGGTGACCGTGACGCCGTTGGCCTGGGCATTGTCCTGGGCGATGGGGATCGTAGCCGGGTCATTATCAATACCTATCACTTCCCGGGCGCCTAGTTTGGCGGCGGCAATGGCCAGGATGCCGCTGCCGCTGCCCAGGTCCAGCACCCGGCGGCCGGCGAGCGCGTGCGCCTGCAGGAGTAACAAAGCCTGCTGAGTGGTGATGTGGTGCCCGGTGCCAAAGGCCATACCTGGGTCAATACCAATGGCGTTGGGCTGGCGGGGCAGCCAGGAGGGCTGGATCAAGAACTGGCCCACGACCACTGGCCCCAGGCCCTTCTTCCACTCCCGCTCCCAGTCCCGCTCGTTCAGTTCTGCCCAGTGGCCGTGCGGCACCTCGACTTTCCAGGGGAAGTAGGCGCGGATCTCGTGTTCCAGCTCCTCAATGCCCAGGCAGCCAGCGTCCCACAGCTCCGGCGTCAGGGCATCAAGCTCCTCTGGCCTGCCGCGCAGCGTCAGGACGTAAATGGCCATCGCCGCTCAGCACCTCAGGGGGCGGAGCGCCCGAGGGCCCTCAGGAAGCGCCGGTAGTGCTCCTGGCCTTTGCGCATTGCCTCCAGGTTCACTGGATCGTTGCGGAACTCCTCCGGCAGGGTCCGCGGGTCCAGGCGCTCAATCAGCGCATCGACCCGACCAAAGGTGGTGGCCTCTCTATAGGAGTTGAGGTACAGGTCGATGGTGCGGCGGAACCGGCGGTTCATGGCATCCTCCACAATGTAGAGGCCGCCGTAGCGCCCTTCGTACTCCGGCAGATCAGGGAAGCTGACCCGGACCACGTCCCCGGGCCGGACCAGAGTAGCGCGCCACAAGTCGGTGCTGGTAGCCAGCGTCCGCCCCTGGCGCACGGTGGTGCCCGTGGCGGTAATGCGTGGCGTGCTGTCAGTCTGGCTGAAGTGGGCATTATAGGCCGTGGCCCCTACCCTGATCGGCTCGAAGGTGAACAGCACCCTGGCCAGGGCAGTGGCGAGCAGAGCCAGGAGCACCAGGCTGGCGACGATGATGTACAGGCGGGGAGATCGTAGCATGCTCAACCTCTCTAGCGCAGCATCCCCGGGCAACGAGGCCACTCAGTTGACGCTTTATAAGACGGGTCCTCTCTCACCCGTCCTGCATCCCCGGAGTTTTCCTGTCAGTATTTTGCCAGAGTCAGGCGCTATTATTCAAGCCCTAGGGCCCCTTTTATTTTTTCCTTGAGCCCCTCAGCCTTGCCCTGGTTGTTGCCTTCCCCCAGCTCCTGGGCCAGCTCCTGGAGGAGCTTCTGGGCCCGGCTGCTGAGCTTCTTAGGCACCACCACCTGCACCCGCACCACTAAATCGCCCTGGCCGCGCCCTCTCAGCCGGGGCATCCCTTTGCCTTTCAGCCGGAACTCGCTCCCGGGCTGGGTGCCTGGTGGCAGGATGAAAGCTTCCTCGCCTTTTAAAGTGGGGATGGTCACAGGAGTGCCCAGCGCCGCCTGCACCATTGAAGCAGAGAGCGGGTAGATCAGGTCATCACCGGAGCGCTGCAGCTGGGGATGGGGCTTCAGGCGGATATCCACGTACAGGTCGCCTGGCCGGCCGCCCAGCCCGGCGTTGCCTTCGCCCGGGATGCGCAGCCG
The DNA here is from genome assembly GCA_016199255.1 of Deinococcus sp. Classification (GTDB taxonomy): domain Bacteria; phylum Deinococcota; class Deinococci; order JACQHA01; family JACQHA01; genus JACQHA01. The sequence goes on along the minus strand of JACQHA010000181.1, from coordinate 879 downwards.
GTGGCCGGTGTCGATCCCTGGCGGCAGCCCTACTGACACCGCCTGGCTGGTCTTCACTCGCCCCTGGCCGCGGCAGGCAGGGCAGGGCTGGGCAATCATCTGGCCCTGGCCATGACAGGCAGGGCAGGGCCGCCGGGTCACCAGGGTGCCGAAGAAGCTCTGCTGCTGGTAGCGCACCTCGCCCCGGCCGCTGCAGGTGCTGCAGCGCTGGGGCTGGGTGCCGGCCTTGGCCCGGCTGCCCTGGCAATCAGGGCACACCTCTAATCGCTCCACGTCGATTTCCACCGTGCGCCCCAGGGCTGAGTCCAAGAGGTCAATGTCTAGCTGTGCCAGCAGGTCCTCCCCGTCCTGGCCCTGGGCGCTGGCTCGCTCGGCAGTGGTAAAGCCAAACAGGTTGCTGAGCAAATCCTCGAAGAGATCACTGGGCGGCGTGTACCCCTGGAAAGCCTCCCGGCCAAAGTGGTCGTAGCGGGAGCGCTTCTCTGGGTCAGACAAGATGCTGTAGGCCTCGTTGATTTCCTTGAATCTTTCGGCGGCGCCGTCATCCTTGTTGACATCAGGGTGGAACTGCCGGGCCAGCTGCCGGTAGCGCCGCTTCAATTCCTCGGGGCTCACGTCCCGGGAAACGCCTAGTACTTCGTAGTAGTCATGTGCCACCAAGCTCACCCTCTTTGGGCCCGTCCCAGCCGCATGATACTAACATAGACCCTGGCCCTCTTGTAACGCCGGGGTGGTTTCCTGTACAACAATGGACGTTACAGAGGAGCCCAGCGGTTCGCATCATGTGGAGACTGTGTTATAGTCTCGAAGATATGGTGCGCCGAGTCGTTCTGATGCTGGCGCTGCTGGTCCTGCTTGGGGCGAGCCAGGCGGCGCTGG
>JACQHA010000176.1 GCA_016199255.1 Deinococcus sp. | reverse complement strand
GCCCGGGGCGCACCGCCGGTGGCGGTGGTGGGCTCCGGGCCATCGGGCCTCGCCTGCGCCCACGACCTGGCCTTACTGGGCTACCGGGTGACGGTGTTCGAGGCAAGCGACACCCCGGGGGGGATGCTTACGGCCGGCATCCCCGAGTACCGGCTGCCCCGGGAGATCGTCCGGGCCGAGATTCAGGCCATCCTGGACCTGGGAGTGGAACTGCAACTCAACACCCCCTTGGGCTCGCACCGCACCCTGGGCGACCTGCGCCGCCAGGGCTATCAGGCCTGCTTCGTCGCAGTGGGGGCCGGGCGCGCTCGGGAACTGCGCATCCCCGGAGCGGAACTGGACGGCATCCTCAAGGCAGTGGACTTCCTATTGAACGTCAACCGGGGCTACCGGGTGGACCTGGGCGGACGGGTCCTGGTCATCGGCGGTGGGAACGTAGCCATGGACGCGGCCCGCACCGCTGCCCGGGTACGTCTTGCCGGAGAGGTCCCTGGCGGCGCCCCGAGCCCCTCCACCAGTTGGCCGGCCGAGGTCGAGGAGCGGGATGTGGGCCTGCACACTGCCCTGGACGTCTCCCGTACCGCCCGGCGCCTGGGGGCCCGGGAGGTGCAGGTGATCTGTCTGGAGTCCTGGGCCGAGATGCCCGCCGCCCGGGAGGAAATCGACCAGGCCAGGACGGAGGGCGTGGTGATGCACCCCGGCTTTGGGCCCAAGCAGTTTTTGGGCCTGGACAGGCGGGTCACCGGGGTGGAGGCCCTCCGGGTGGCTTCGGTCTTCGATCCGGACGGTCGCTTCAACCCCAAGTTCACCCCTGAGACTGAGACCCTCTTCTGGGCGGACACGGTGATCGTGGCCATTGGACAGGCCCCGGACCTTCCCTTCCTCTCCCCCGAGGACGGCGTCCAGTTAGACCGGCGGGGCCTCATCATGGTGAACCCCGAGACCTTGGCTACCACCGCTCCGGGAGTGTTTGCCGGGGGGGATGTGGCTTTCGGGCCCAGGATTGTCATCGACGCAGTGGCTGACGGGAAGCGGGCCGCCTGGTCCATCCACCAGTACCTTCAGGGCTTTATGGCCCCGGTCAGGATGCAAGCCGGCCTCCGGGCTGTCCCCCCCACTGGCCGGCAGCGCCCTGCCTACCTCGTCACCCCCCGCCGCCCGGTCCCCTGTCTGCCGGTGGAGCGGCGCATCGGAATTGCCGAGGTGGAGCTGGGCTACAGCGAGCCCGAGGCTGTCGCCCAGGCCTCCCGCTGCCTGCAGTGCAGCATCCAGACCGTCTTCGACCCAGGCAAGTGCATTCTGTGCGCAGCCTGCGTGGACATCTGCCCGCAGTACTGTCTGAAGCTAGTACCGCTGGCCCAGCTCCAGGGCGATGAGACTGTGGACCGGGAGATCGCCACGCGGCTCCCGTCGGGTGCCTGGGGCACGGCAATGATCAAGGACGAGACAGCCTGCACCCGCTGTGGCCTGTGTGCTGAGCGCTGTCCCACCGGAGCCATCACCATGGCCGAACTCTCCTTCCAGGAGAGCCTCACCCTCGAGACCACTCAGGAGGCAGCATGAGTCGCACCCTTCCCGGCCGGATCTGGCGCAGCATCTACCGCCAACCCTTTGCCGATGAGGAGCGCGAGGGCGCCAGGGTGATCAACGATAGCCTGCTCATGCACCTCCACCCGGTCAAACTCCGCCGCCATGGTCTGAGCATTACCTACACCTTCGGATTGGGGGGGATCTCCTTCCTGCTCTTCATCGTGCTGACCGTGACCGGGGTGCTGCTGATGTTTCAGTATCTCCCTACGACGGAGCAGGCCTATGCCGACATCCAGCGGCTCTCTGGCGAGGTCTTCCTGGGACAGCTCCTTAGGAACATGCACCGCTGGGCTGCCCATGCCATGGTGCTCGCAGTCTTTCTGCATATGTGCCGGGCCTTCTTCACTGGATCGTATAAGCCGCCCCGCAGCTTCAACTGGGCGGTGGGCGTGGGGCTGCTGGTGCTGACCCTCTTGCTGAGTTTCACTGGGTATCTGCTGCCCTGGGACCAGCTCGCCTTCTGGGCCATCACTGTGGGCACCAATATTGCCGGGTACGCCCCGCTGGTGGGAAGGGCACTGCGCAGCTTCCTGCTGGACGGGATCGTGGTGGGACAGGGGGCACTGCTGCGCTTCTACGTGCTGCACGTGGTTGTCCTGCCCCTGGTGCTGGCGCTCCTAGTGGGCCTGCACTTCTGGCGGGTGCGCAAAGACGGCGGGATCAGCGGCCCCCCGCTCCCGGGAGGCGGCCATGAGTGAGGACAAGAAGGTCTTCCCCACCGACCGCACCTTCACGCTGGTGGAGGTGGTGGAGGGCACCTCGCCGCTGATTGCCAAGGAGCCCGATGACACCGTTCCCACCTACCCACACCTGCTTCTCACCGAGGCGGTAGCGGCGCTATTCGTACTCCTGGGACTGTTGATCGCTTCGATCTTCTTTAACGCCCCCCTGGGCGAGCTGGCCAACCCACTCGTGGCTGAGAACCCAGCCAAGGCCCCCTGGTACTTCCTGGGCCTGCAGGAGCTGCTGCTTCACATGCACCCGGTGTTCGCTGGGGTGATCATCCCGGCCACTGTGCTCCTGGGGCTGCTGGCTGTCCCGTACTTTGACTTTGGCCCCAAGGGCGAGGGCGTCTGGTTCAGCTCCCGGCGCGGTGTAGGCTGCGCCCTGCTGTGCGGAGGCACCACCCTAGTTGCCATCCCCTTCGCGCTGTATCTCTCCGGGGCGAACCCCACCAACGCCATAGTCGTCGACCTGAAGACCCTGGCGCTGCCCCAGCTCATCTCTACCGGACTCATCCCCTACGCCGCGATGCTGCTGAGCCTGACGCTGCTGTACGTCCTGTGTCGCCGCCTGCTAGGAGCCAGCCGGCGCGAGGCGCTGGTGGGGGTCTTCACGGCACTGGTGCTGGGGATGGTGATCCTGACCCTCACAGGTCTCTACTTCCGCGGGGTGGGGTGGAAATTCTTCTGGCCCTGGGACCCGACCAGGCTGCTACATGGCTAGGAGGTCATTATGAACCAAGCTGGCCTAGAGTACCCCCCGCTTCCCCGCCGCCGCTTCCTGGCCCTGGGCTGGGCGATCGCCGCCGCTGTAGCAGCCCTCGAGGGCACCGTCGGGGTATTGCGCTCGCTGCGGCCCCGGATCAAGGCCGGCAGCTTCGGCGGACGCATCGCGGCCGGCCGGGTCGGGGATCACGCTGTGAACTCGATCAGCTTCCACCGGGAGGGCATGTTCTTCATCTCCCGGCTGGAAGAAGGGTATCTTGCCCTCTACAACCGCTGCACCCACCTGGGGTGCGCCGTGCCGTGGGTGCCTGAAGAGGGCCAGTTCCACTGTCCCTGCCACGGGGGACTCTACAACACCCGTGGCGAGGTCACTGGCGGCCCGCCACCCCGACCCCTGGACCTCTTCCCCATTGAGATCATAGACGGCAAGCTGATCGTGGACACCGGACGGCCCATGCAGCGTAGTCGCTTTGACGAGTCGCAAGTGACCCGGGTCCCGAGGTAGTCATGGAACGCAAGATGGTTGCCGGCCTTCTGCTCTCGCTCCTTTTGGCCATCCTCGTCCTGGCCTACCTCCTCCTTGAGCCGGGCCGCATCCAGGCCGCTGCTGAGCAGATTCGCGAGCGCGCCGTCACCCACGGTCGTGACCTCTTCCGCGCCAACTGCACTGCCTGCCACGGCCCAGAGGGCGAGGGGACCCCTGGCTTAGCCCCCCCGCTCAACGCCCAGGGCTTCCTGGAGGTGGCCGGGGACCGCGTCATCCACGACCTGATCGCCAACGGCAAGGCTGGCACCGCCATGCCAGCCTGGGCTGAGGACAACGGTGGCCCGCTGCGCGAGGTGGACATCGCTGCCCTGGTGGCCTTCATCCGGAGCTGGCAACCCACCGCCCCCGAGATCCCCAGTCAGACCACTGGAGGCAGTCCAGCTCGGGGCAGCCGCCTCTACGCCGCCACCTGCGTGGTGTGCCACGGTCCCAACGGGGAGGGAAACATCGGGCCCGCCCTCAACTCGCCGCAGTTCCTGGAGAGCCGCAATGACCAGTACATCCGGAGCGTGATCACCGAGGGAGTGCTGAGCAAGGGGATGCCTACCTGGGGGGTGGTCCTCACCGCCGACCAGATCACTGACCTGGTCGCCTTCATTAGGGGCTGGCAGGCGGCGGCCACACCGGCGCTGCCGGCCAAGCCGCTCATTGATGTCGCCGCGGTCTTCGCTGCTAACTGTCAGGTCTGCCACGGTGCGAACGGGCAGGGCGGCTTCGGGCCGGCGCTCGCCAGGCCCGAGCTGCTCGATACCCTCACCGATGCGGCGATCACCGCCACCATCACCGACGGCCGGCCAGGCACCCCGATGCGGAGCTGGCAGGACGCCCTCAGCGCCGAGGAGATCGCAGCCCTGGTGGAGCTTTTAAGGGGCTGGCAGCGCGCTGCGGCAGCACGAACAGACACAGCAGCCGCCTTGTCCAGCGCCGCGGCCATCTTTGCTGCCAGGTGCGCGGCCTGCCATGGCCCGGGCGGAAGCGGCGGGTTCGCCACCGACCTGCGCCGCCCCGAGTACCTGGCGGCAACCACCGCCGAGGAGCTCGCCGCTGTCATCGCCACCGGCCGGCCGGGCACGGCGATGCCAGCGTGGCAGGGAAGGCTGAGCCCCGAGGAGATTGCGGCCCTGGTGGCCTATCTAAGAGGGGGTGAATGACCCCGCCCGGCAGCTACCTGGCCGTCAACCTCCTGGCGCTAGAACCCGATCGCCTCCGCCAAGCTGGCACCCCACCCCTGGCTAAATGGCCTAACTAATCGCTCCATTCGGCACTAGACCTGGTGGCAGGACCTGACTAGGCTCAGGTGAGTTCAGCTAAGAGGAGGAACACAATGAGCAAGCGTTGGACGCTCCTGGTACTCTCTGCAGCTTTAGTGATGGGCCTGGGTCTGGGGCCATCGCACATCCTGGCACAAGGCGAAGAGGCCGAAGCGGTCGCCCGCAAGGTGGAGATCACCCTGGGCGAGTTCTTCTTCCAAGTGGAAGGCGGCACTCAGAACGCCCCGATCACTCTCCAGGCCGGCGAGCGAGTGGCGCTGGAGCTGATGAACACCGGCCTGATCCTGCACGAGGCCTTCTTCGGCCAGGACGCGAACATCGCCGAGGGAAAGTACAACCTGAACCTGCTGGAGGACGTCGAGGTGATAGTAGAGGGCATCGCCACGGGAGGGAAGTTCGAAGTGGAGGCTGAAGGCCTGGGCGAGGTGGAGCTGGAGCCAAATGTGGAGCTGGAACTGCTGTTCACTGTGCCCAACACCCCTGGCACCTTTGAGATCGGCTGCTTCATCCCTGGCCACTACCAGGCAGGGATGCACGCGCCGCTCATTATCGCAGCCCCATAGGCTGAGCTCGGGAGTACCCCGGGCCAGGGCCCTACTGTGCGCGCCGTACCCCAGGTGGCGCCTCTGGAGGCGGCGCGCCAATCAGTTGCTCGTCACCAGCAGCCCAGCCACCGAACGAGGTGTGGCATGATCCGCGTGTTGCTTGCCGATGATCATCGCCTGTTCCGCCAGAGCCTCCACCGGATCCTGGAAACCGAGGAAGACATCGAGGTCGTAGCCGAGGCCAGCAATGGCCAAGAGGCGGTAGCTAAGGCCCAGGAGCTCTGCCCTGATGTGGTGCTCATGGACATCAGGATGCCCGTGCTGGACGGGGTCAAGGCCACGCAGCTCATCTCCCGTGCTGTACCCAGTGCCTGCGTCCTCATCCTCACCATGTACCGCCAGGACGACTATGTGATGGAGGCCATTGCGGCTGGTGCCAAAGGCTACCTGCTCAAGGACGTTGACTTCGAGGAGCTAGTCCGTGCCATCCGCGCCGAGGCCCAGGGCGCGTGTCCTAGGCAGCAGACAGCCAGCTGCACAGCTCGGATCATCGCACCCTAGGAGACCCGGACCCTCCATGACCCTCTGCCAGGTCCCTGGCTTGCCTCTGCCATGCTGACACCCCGCCGCAGGTAGGTGACGCAAATCCCGGAACTTTTCCCCCCTGGAGTACTCTGTTCTCTTAAGGTGGGTGATGGGCACGGGTGTGTGGCAACGGTGCGGCCCCCGGTTCTATGTGGGATACTGGCTGCCGTGGCTACAGCAGTGCCCGCTGGTGACGGCATGGGGGCTACTGAATTGGCCGCAGGTGACAAGGAGTGGGGGGAGCCGGTGGCATATGAAACGTCTGGCGATGAGCAGCTGGTGGCCCAGGCCAAGCTGGGGGATCGCATCGCCTTTGAGGAGCTGGTGCGGAGGTACGCCGAGCCGATGCTGAATCTGGCGCATGGCATGCTAGGGAGCCGCGATGCAGCGTGGGACGTGGTGCAGGAGTCGTTCCTAGCCACCTATCGCGTCCTCAGGGGCTTCCGGGGCGAGGCCACCTTCTACACCTACCTCCGGCGGGTGGTCACCAATGCTTGTCTCAAGGAGCAGCAGCGGCGGCGCGGGGCCCCCAGCCTGAGCCTGGACACGCCAGTGGAGTTTGCCGACGGCTCTAG
>JACQHA010000175.1 GCA_016199255.1 Deinococcus sp. | reverse complement strand
CCGCGAGCCCCTCGCGGATCCCCTGACGGCTCCCTGTGGAACAGGAGCCGGCGGCCCCCGCGGAACGGAAGCCTTTTCCCGATACAGAAAGACAACTCCTGGTGCTTTGTCCCTCAGGAATCGAGGCTTTAGCCCTGATCTTTACACAGAACGTTTGTTCTGAATCGAACGTGGTAAAGTATCCCTCGCAGGTTATCCTTATCGAGGAGCGACGCATGGGAATGGTCATTCCGGGAGTGCGATGCCCGAAGCGGTTTGAGCCACTTCCGCCTCGGGTTATCACTATTGTTGGGCCATTCGGGCCGGAGACGATAGTCGTGGACCCGTTTTTGTTGGCGGGGCGACCACCGGTGGAGGTCATATCCAAGAAGGAAGAAAGCCTCCCTTCGGAAGCGCCGGTTGGGCAGGTGCCCTCGGCGGCTCAGTGGGCGGCCCAGCAGTTCGGGCAGGTGGACTTGGGCGACAAACGGCTGAACCAGCGGGCCGTGGAGATGGCTGTCAAGATGGCAGCCTACCCTGAGGCCTCCTTGCCGAACCAGATGGGGAGCCGCACCGCCTTGGTGGGAGCCTACCGGCTGTTCAACAACGAGACAGTGACCGTGGAAGCCCTGCTGGCCCCCCATTGCCAGCAGACCCTGGCGGCGGCGGCCCTCTTCCCAGTAGTGTTGATGGCGGAGGACACCAGCGAATTGGACTACACCGCCCATCCTAGCACGACGGGGCTGGGGCCTATCGGGGATGGGAAGGGGAGGGGGTTGCTGCTGCACAGCACCCTGGCCATCGTGCCTGAAGGGAGAGGGGTGCTGGGCCTGGCCCACGCCCAGATCGTGCTGCGTGAGCCCAAAGCCAAGGGTGGGCTCCACTGGAAACGAACGCCGGAAGCCCAGGTGTGGGAAGTATCGGCCCAGGCCGTGGGCAGGCCGCCAGAAGGGTCGATCTGGGTGCATGTCAGTGATCGGGGCAGCGACATCTTCGAGTACATGGTCGCCTGTGTCGACCTGGGCAAGCATTTCCTGGTGCGGGCCTTCCATAACCGGGTGCTGAGTTGGGAGGAAGGGGCTCCCCAAGCCGAGGAGGAGGAGGCCCGTCACTTGCTGGACTATGCGCGCAGCCTGCTGCCCTGCTCGGAGCCCGAGGCCAGCTACACGGTCCGAGTGCCGGCCACCAAGAAGCAACCGGCGCGGGAAGCCCGGGTGGTGATGCAGTGGAGCGAGGTCACCATCGCGCCTCCGACCCAAGCACCGCTGGAGGTGCGCTGCCATGCCCCGATCAAGCTGTCGATCCTGAGGGTGTGGGAACCCGACCCGCCACAGGGAGCCGAGCGGGTCGAGTGGATCCTGCTCTCCAGCCTGCCCATCACCACGGTCGAGGAAGCCCTGCGGGCCGTGGACTGGTACACCTGCCGCTGGTTGTGTGAGGATTATCATCAATGCCTCAAGACGGGTTGTCGGGTGGAGCACACCCAACTGGACGAGGGCGTCGACATCTGCCGGCTGCTGGGCTTCGCGATCCCCATTGCGGTGCGGCTGCTCCAACTGAGACAGGCTGCCCGCCAGACGCCGGACCCGCCAGCCAAGGTCGTGGTGGAGCCGCTGATGGTGGAGGTGCTGGCGCAGCGCCAGAAGAAGGACGCGGAGTCCATGACCATCGGCGAGTTCTGGCGGTCGGTGGCGCAGATGGGAGGCCATCAGGGACGTCGCAGGGATGGTCCGCCCGGCTGGCGCACCGTATGGAAGGGCTGGCGCTACCTGTCCGATCTGACCGAAGGGGCTCGACTCTACGCAAAGGCCACCTTCCCATCGAACACATGTTCTGTGTAAGGATCAGGGCTAAAGCCTCGATTCCTGGACCATTGTGGCCCGCCATTAGCTGCATCGTCGCCGCGCGGAGGAATCGAAGTGAACGACCTGCACCGGCGGGTGCTGTCGGCCGTGGATCCGGACCGGCTGGTGCGCCTGCTTCAGCGAATGATCCAGACCCGTTCCTACAGCAACACGCCGGGGGAGAGCGAGCTGGCCCGGTG
>JACQHA010000178.1 GCA_016199255.1 Deinococcus sp. | reverse complement strand
CCCTGGAGCAACTGCTCGTGAGGCACTCCCGCTAAGGGGAGGAGACCCACAGGCTCATGCGACTCGTCAACTGGGTCAAGCAACTAGATGAGCAGACACCATTCCGGATTAAGTTACTGGGTATCTTGGTGGGCGTGATTGTGGTTGGGGTGACTGTCGTCTATCTGCTGGCCAGCCGTGCCGTGGACGCGAGCTTCCAGGACCTCAGCGTCGAGTTAGGTACTGCTCATGCCCAGACAGTCCAAGACACCTTCGCTGACTATTACCTGCAACATGGTGGTTGGGCAGGTGTGGAGGAGCTGTTGGCTAACCCGATGATCACTATGGGCGGCCATCACGAACTGGTGCTTGCCGACCCGACCGGACGGGTCCTTGCCGCGCCAGATGCGCACTGGACGGGCCGAGTGCTCTCTTCCACCGAGCTGGATACTGGTGTCACCGTTACTGTCAGTGGACAGCTGGTTGGGGTGCTGGTTGCGGGCACGGCGCTCAATCTTTTTGGCTCTTCTGAGCGAGAGTTCCTGGCCTCGGTGACTCGGGCGATTGTGGGAGCCGGCTTGGCTGCGGCGCTGGTGGCCGTGCTCTTGGGCGTACTCTTCCTCCGGCAGCTTATCCGCCCGCTCCGGCAGTTGGCAACTGCGACCGAGCGGGTAGCCGCTGGTGAACTCCGCCAACGAGTGGCGGTGGCGGCAAAGGATGAGTTGGGACGGCTGGCACAAGCCTTCAATCGGATGAGCGAGCGCCTGGCCCACTCAGAGACACTGCGGCGGAACATGATCGCAGACATCGCCCATGAGCTACGCAATCCGCTGTCGGTCATCAAGGCCGACCTACAGGCTTTGGTCGATGGCGTCTACCCGCTCACTAAGGAGCGGATTGCTTCGGTCCAAGAAGAGGGCGTGCTCCTGGAGCGCTTAGTAGATGATCTGCGAACGCTGTCGTTGGCAGATGCTGGGGAACTCATGCTGAAGCGGCAGCCGATCGAGCTTGTGGGGCTGGTGCAGCGGATCGCCGCAAATAGCCGTCCCGCCCTGGAGGCCAAAGGCATCCAGCTGGAGCTCAAGCTGCCCGAGGAGCCACTTGAGCTATGGATCGATCCAGATCGCATCGGGCAGGTCTTGTATAATCTCTTGGGCAATGCCGGACAACACACGCCCCAGGGTGGGCGAATCACAATGGTAGTGGAGCCTATAGGAGCCCATGTGCAGGTGACGGTTTCCGATACCGGGCCGGGCATCGCTGCCGAGGAGCTGCCCCATCTCTTCGAGCGCTTCTGGCGTGGAAAACGCTCGAAAGAGAGCGGAACCGGCCTGGGGTTGGCAATTGCCAAGCGGCTGGTGGAAGCCCACGGTGGCCGTCTCTGGGCGGAGAGCCCCGGCATGGCCGGTGCGTCAAAGGGGGCGACATTCACCTTAACTCTGCCCTCAGAGGGACACAGCGTGCAGGTAGGAAATATCCGAAAAGGAGTTAAAGCTTGAAGGAGGTTCCCGCTATGCCGGAGGGCGAACTGCAGACGACTGAGAAGCCCACAGCAGCATTCATATTCTCGCTTTTGGCAGGCGTGTGGATGCTGGCTGCCGGTGGCTTGATGTACGGCTTCAATTGGGAAGACATGATGGCAGGCTGGCAAGGCATGGGCGGCTGGATGTTAGGCCACGGCATGATGAGGAACTTTGCCCCGGCTTTATGGTGGCCCTGGTTTGGATTCATCGCGGGCATTGCCGTGGTCACTGGCGCAGCAATGCTCTACAACAAGCCCGAGCAGCGTTCGGCCTGGGGGGTGGTGGTTTTGGTCGTGTCAGCGCTCAACTTTTTCATCGGCATGGGTGGACTGATCGCGAGTGCGCTGGGCGTGATTGGAGGAGTACTGGCGCTGACCAACCGCACTGGTACCTAGGCCGCTCGCTGTCTCATGATGTAGCAGAGCGGTACCTCCCCAGTCTCTTGTTGCAGGAGGCAGAACGATGAAAGACCAGGTTGTGGACTGGCTGGCGGGGTGGGTGACTCGCTTTCCTCTGGCGCTGATTGTCGCGCTTCTGGAGGCCAGCCCATGACGCTACTGCAGAGACCAGCCAGTGTCTGTGTCCTGCAGAGGAGTGTATTCAGGGTACCCCATCTGGGGCTCCTGGGCCTCGTCCTGGCACTGGGGCTCAGCGGCTGTGGCTCTCGCCAGATGCACGACCAGATGATGGATCGTCGGGGACCACTGCCGTCCGGGACACCGCTAGCCACACCATCCAACCCGGCATCACCAGCAGCAGTTGGCCAGACGGTCTTTGCTCAGTTCTGTGCCGCCTGTCACGGGG
>JACQHA010000177.1 GCA_016199255.1 Deinococcus sp. | reverse complement strand
GGACCGTGAAAGGCAAGGGCATCTCGTTCATGGAAAACGACTACAACTGGCATGCCAAGCCCCTAAACGACCAGGAGCTAGCCCAGGCCCTGGCTGAGCTGGACAAAGAGGCAGCGAGACTATGAACTTTCCCAAAGGCAGCATGCAGGCCCAGCGCGAGGTGTTCGGCAACACCCTTTTGGAGCTGGTGAACACTGACCCCCGGGTGGTGGTGCTGGACGGCGACCTGGCCAACTCCACCCGCAGCGAGATTGTAGCCAAGGCCCGGCCTGACAAGTTCTTGATGATGGGCATCGCCGAGCAGAACATGGCGGGGGTCGCCGCCGGTTTGGCCACCGTCGGGCTGATTCCCTGGTGCGTGAGCTTCGCCTGCTTTTTGACTAACCGCGACCTGGACCAGGTCCGGGTGGTGGTGGCCCAGCCCAAGCTCAATGTGAAGCTCGCCGCCGGGTACAGCGGCATCCTCACCGGCAAGACCGGCAAGACCCACCAGGACGTGTCGGATCTATCGGTGATGCGTGCCATACCGTACATGACCGTGATCGCCCCGGCTGACGCGGTGGAGGTGTACCAGGCCATGTACGCCGCTAACGCCCATAAAGGCCCGGTGTACCTGCGGCTCACCCGCGACCCCAGCCCGGTGCTGTTTGACGAGAGCTACCGCTTCCAGATCGGCAAAGCAGTGGTGATGCGCCAGGGCGATGACGTGAGCCTGATCTCCACCGGCGTCCAGACCTGGCGGGCGCTGGAGGCGGCGGAGTTGCTGGCCAGAGAGCGCATCAGCGCCTCTGTGCTGCATGTGCCGACGCTGAAGCCACTGGATACTGACGCCATTGTAGCTGCCGCCCGGCATACGGGCTATGTGGTCACCGCTGAAGACCACACTATCTTGGGCGGCCTGGGAGCAGCTGTAGCTGAAACGCTCGGGGAGCATCTCCCCACACCCATGCGGCGGGTGGGAATGCGGGATGTGTTTGGCGAGTCGGCGCCCAACGACGAGCTCCTGGAGAAGTACGGCCTGACCCCACGCCATCTCGCCGAGGCCGCCAGGGAGCTGCTCAAGACCAGGAAAGGCAAGCAAACGAGGAGCGGGAAGGGGGCAAGATGAAAACCAGGCGCCTGACCATGGCACAGGCTACCATTGAGTTCTTGAAGCAGCAGTACGTGGAGCGCGACGGCCAGGAGGTTCCCTTCTTTGCCGGCATCTTCGGGATCTTCGGCCACGGCAACGTGGCCGGGCTGGGGGAGGCGCTGGAGCAGTCCCGGGAGACCTTCCGGTACTACCAGGCGCGGAACGAGCAAGCCATGGTGCACGTTGCCAGCGCCTTCGCCAAGCGCCAGAACCGGCTGCGCACTTTTGCTTGCACGACTTCCATTGGCCCAGGCGCCACCAACCTGGTGACGGGCGCCGCCACCGCCACCATCAACCGGCTGCCGGTGCTCTTGTTGCCAGGCGACATCTTCGCCACCCGGCTGGTGGCGCCGGTGCTACAGCAACTAGAGCGGGGCGACTCCCAGGATGCATCGGTGAACGACTGCTTCAAGCCGGTGTCGCGCTACTGGGACCGGATCAACCGTCCAGAGCAAATCATCACCGCCCTGCCGGCTGCCATGCGGGTGCTCACCTCCCCAGCTGATACTGGAGCGGTGACCATTGCCCTGCCCCAGGACGTGCAGGCCGAAGCCATTGACTACCCAGCCCACTTCCTGGAGAAGCGCATTTACCACATCCCCCGCACCCGGCCCGACACCGTGCTCCTGCGGCGGGCTGCGGAGTGGATCAGCGCCAGTACCAAGCCGCTCCTCATCTGTGGCGGCGGCGTGCTCTACTCTGAAGCCTGGGAGGCACTGGACCAGTTTGCCCGGCAGACCGGCATCCCGGTGGTCGAGACCCAGGCAGGGAAAGGGGCGCTGCCTTGGGATCATCCCCAGTGCCTGGGCCCGGTAGGCTCCAACGGCGGCCTGGGGGCTAATATTCTGGCCCGGGAGGCAGATCTCATTGTAGTGGTGGGCTCGCGCCTGAGCGACTTCACCACCGCCAGCAAGACCGCTTTCCAGAATCCTCAGGTACGCTTCATCGGCCTGAACGTGGCCGAGTTCGACGCCTACAAGCACGCGGCGCTGCCGCTGGTGTGCGACGCCCGGGTGGGGCTAGAGGAACTGGGCCAGGCGTTGAAGGAAAAAGGCTACCAGGTGCCCAGAAGCTACCGGGAACGGACTGCTACCTTGCGCGATCAGTGGAACGCCGAAGTGGACCGGGTACGGCACCTGAACAATAAGCCGATCATCAGCCAGGGCGAGGTGATTGGCATTGTCAATGACGCTGCCAGCCCTGAGGACATGGTGGTGTGCGCTGCTGGCGGCCTGCCCGGCGATCTGTTGAAGCTGTGGCGCACCAGCCGGCCCAACGGTTACCACCTGGAGTATGGCTACTCCTGCATGGGTTATGAGATCGCTGGCGGCCTGGGGGCGAAAATGGCCGCGCCGGAGCACGAAGTGTACGTTATGGTGGGCGATGGGTCTTATCTGATGCTGGCTGGGGAAATCGCCACCTCCGTCCAGGAGGGCTACAAGCTCACTATCGTGCTCCTGGACAACCACGGCTTCGCCTGCATTAACCGGCTGTCCGCCATGTGCGGCGGCCAGAACACCTTCAACGACTTCCGCTTCCGCAACAAGAGGAGCGGCCAGCTGGATGGCAAGGTGCTGCCTATTGACTACGCCGCCAATGCCGCCAGCCTGGGGGCGCACGTGATTAAGGCCAAGGGCCGCAAGGAGCTGGAGCAGGCCCTGGAAGAAGCCAAGACCATTGGCCGCACTACGGTGATCGTCATCGAAGTGGACGGCAGCGTGGGTGTCCCCGGCTATGAGTCCTGGTGGGATGTGCCGGTGGCGGAAGTGTCTGAGTCGGCCAACGTCCAGAAAGCCCGGAAAGAATACCTGAGCCATAAAGCCAAGGAGCGCTGGTTCGTCTAGAGAGGAGCATTATGCCCGCCGTATTCCGCGTGGCCTCAGCCCCAGTGAGCTGGGGCGTGCACGAGCCCATAGATAAAGGGATCACGCCGCCTTATGGCCTGATCCTGGACAACATGGTTAAATCCGGCTACATCGGCACCGAGCTAGGTCCGTACGGCTACTTCCCCACTGACCCTGCCAAGCTCAAGGCCGAGCTGACCAAGCGCAAGTTGGCCATGCTCTCGGCGTTTGTGCCGGTGCCCCTGGGGGACAAGGCCCGGCTGGACGAGGCAGTGCAGGATGCAGTGAAAGTCGGCACCCTGCTCCAGGCGTTCGGCTGCCAGTACATTGTGATCGCCGGCTCGGAAGACAACCCGGCCCGCCTCAAGAAAGCCGGCCGGGTCACAGCCCGGGACAGCCTCACCGAAGAACAGTGGGAGGTGGCTGCTGAGGGGCTGCACCGCGTTGCCGAGCGCTGCCTGAAACTGGGACTCAGAACTGTGTTGCACCACCATGTCGGCACTTTCTTTGAAACCCCCAGAGAGATCGAGCGCATTATGGCCGAGACCGAACCGCAGCTGGTGGGCCTCTGCCTGGACACCGGGCACTACGCCTTTGGCGGGGGCGATCCAGTAGACGCGGTGAAGGAATTCGGCTCCCGGGTGCGCTACCTGCACTTCAAGGACCTGGATGAAGACGTCCTGGCCAAAGTGAAGAAGGAGAAGCTGGACTTCTTCCAGGCGGTGCAGGCCGGGGTCTTCCCCGCCCTGGGCGAGGGCTGCGTCAACTTCCCGGCACTGGTGAAAGAGCTGGCAAAGCTCAACTACGACGGCTGGATCATTGTGGAGCAGGACGTGCTGGGCGAGCGTGATACCAAGGGCCGTACCACGCTGGAGATGGCTATGGCCAGCCGGCGCTATCTCGAAGAGGTGATTGGCGTATGAAGGCCAAAGTACCGGCCCAGATGCCAGCGGCGGTGTTCCAAGGGCAGGGGAAACTAGCAGTGGAAAAGCGCCCGGTGCCCAAGATCAACAGTGATCAGGACGTGCTCTTGGCTGTAGACGCCAGCTCCTTCTGTGGCACCGATTTGCAGATCCTCAAAGTGCCGCCAGGCCACCCGGCCACACCCGGCGCCGTTCTGGGCCATGAGTACACCGGGGTGATTGTGGATGCCGGCGACGCTGTCCAGGACTTCAAGGTTGGTGACCGGGTGGTGGTGGACCCCAACCTGACCTGCAGCAAGTGCCGCTACTGCCAGCGGGG
>JACQHA010000174.1 GCA_016199255.1 Deinococcus sp. | reverse complement strand
GCCCAGGTGATGCTGGGCAAGTGACAGCTATTACTGCATCGAGCGAAGCCCAGGCCCGGCTGCAGGCGCATCTGGCTCAGGGCCAGACGGTGATTGTGCCAGAGAGTGCGGTGTCCATACAGGGCACTGCAATACTTGGCTGGTGGCTGGTTGATCCTGCTAGTGGCCTGGTGATCGACGAGCTGGAGAATGGCCGGCACCAAGCGACCACAGAAGAGGTGATAACGCAGCAGCCAGCTAGATCATCCAGGCCGGCATTCATGAGACTGGTGGACAGTATGAGATGTGTTCTCGCCGCGGCCCAAATAGCCCTGGCAGTTACAGCAGGTGTCCAGGGCGATCTTGCGACAGCAACCAAGCTCGTGGGCGAAGCGGCGAAGGAGTTTGTTTCGACCTGCCCAAGAAGACGGGGAATACCCCGGCCTCCCAGCGCCCCAAGTGGCTCTACCGCCGGTGGCCCGCCGCTACCTCCCGGCCCCTAAGGCTGGGTGAAGGCCACGAACCGCGTCAACCGGGTGTCGGTAAAGGTGCGGCAGCCACCGCCTTGCTCGTGGTCGGCATCGTAGGCAAGGTATGGATTGCCCGTCGCATCCAGCGCCAGCGAGGGCCGGACGCCGTCGTTCCAGGCGGAGAGTGTGCAAGGCGGGATGGGCGGGTTACAGAGGGGGAAAGCACACCCTTGATAAGGGGGAATGGGCAACTCCTGGGTGACCCTTTCGCTCGGCTCGATCAGCATGTCCCGCCAGCTCTGCGCTGAGGCCTCGCAGTTCGCGTCGCACCAGGCATAGAGATAGTTGGGTGGGAAGGTGCCGCCTTCACCGGTGCCGGTGTAGAACGCCGCGCGCGGCTTGCCGTGTGAGTCTACGCGCAGGGCGAACGTGGCAAACTCAAACACACCGGCAGTCAAAAGCAGGCGCGGATGTCCAGCCGGATCCAGTGCCAAATTGGCAAAACGTCATCACGCAAGGAGATGATCGTAAAGGCGTCCACGCTAGTGCAGTTCGCCGGGCAGTAGGCGTAATACGCCGGGCGTGTGGGATCCTCCGGTGTGTTGCTATCGGGCGTCAAGGCAATATGGACACCACCTGCAGTATCGACCACGACCGTAGGGCGAGCGGTGGGGCGGTCAATGTTCCCGGGGATGAAGAAGCCACGGTTCATCTGGAACACTGGCACTGCCGATTCGGGCAACGACGCTTGGGCCGAAGCTGTGGGTATGGACCCGGCCGACCAGTAGAGCAGATGGAGTGAACAGTCGGGTTTTCATAGCTGTGCTCCTCTCAGTGGGGTGCGTGGGTTTGGATGCATCTCGATCCCTTTTTAGGGTACCGCAATGGCAGGGAATGTGTGCCTAGTCTGCTACATCTCTACAGCAAGACAAGTTCAAGCTCTGGAAAGGCACTCTTGTACACACCACTATCGAAGGTAAGAAAGCGGGCCCCGAGTTCGCTGGCATGGGCTCCGATCAGGAAGTCCGCCAGGATGCGCCGAGGACCGGGATCACCCTTCCGCCCTCGCCTCCGCTCAGCATAGGTGCCATAAGCTAGGGCAGCGCGGTGCCACATGGCACGCGTCATGCGCCACTCTACATTGATGCGCGTGTCCTGTAGGAAGTGATTGAGGAATGCCTCGTCTCGCAGGGGCATCGCGAAGAGTTCGGCATACACCACCGGCGAGATGACCAGAGTTCCGAGCTGGCTGGCTTGTTCCAGGGCTGCTTGGGCCGTCTGAATGTGGCCGGGGCGGTCTGCCTTGAGCAGCGTCACCAGTACGTTGGTGTCAATGGAGGTCACTACCATCCACGCTGCTTTCTAATGTGGCGCACGATCTTTTTCGCCGTGAGGCCTTTGCCCTCCCGGAGGGCTCCGGCATACTTGGCAAAGCGGCTCTTGTCCTGCACCAGCCGCAGGCGGGCCTGGCCCTGTTCATCGATCTCGAACATCACTGTGTCGCCTTGGCGGAGACGAAGCGCGGCGCGCACTTCGACTGGGATAGTAACCTGGCCTTTGCTGGTGATTCTGGCAGTCTTGGTGATCATATCCTTACACTCTAGAGTAAGGATATCATATTCCTTACCACCAGGCTAGTCCGGTGAGCTGGAATAACTTGCCGCGTAAGAACTCCCCCCAGCTCAACAGTAAAATGCTACGGGAGGACATTGAATGGCACAGAATAAGCGTCGAAGCGTAAGCACCCGGCCGAAGCCCAGCCGTCCAGAGATGCCCAGGGAATACGGGATAAAAGGTCCCAGGAGTGGCTCGGGGCTTCTGCCGTGGAAGCGAGTAAGCGAGCAGATGTCGCAGGCGCGCAATTACTGGATCGGAACGGCCTGGCCAGATGGCCGACCCCATGCCATGTCGGTGTGGGGCCTCTGGCTCAATGAGGCATTTTATTTCCAAACGAGCCGGGGCAGCCGGAAGGCCCGCAACTTGGCCGATAATCCCCACTTGGTGGTGCACCTGGAGAGTGGTGATGATGTGGTGATTCTTGAGGGAGTGGCAGAGGAGATAACCAATCCCTTGCTGCTCTCCCAGTTTGCCGATGCCTACCAGGCGAAATACCAATTCAGGCCGGACCCAAGCGACGCTAGTGCGGTGGTATATACTTTGCAGCCGCGGGTGGCATTTGCCTGGTTGGAAACTGATTTTCCCGGCGGCGCCACCCGGTGGCGCTTCTAGCAGGATATGGGGTTGAGCGCAATGTTTCCGTAAAAATCCGACGGTTAGGTGAGACTGTATGGATGAACCGATTGACCGTTAGGATCATCACTGTGACTCCAGGGCGACACAGCGGAAGCCAGTGACGACGTCCCGGATCGTGGGATCGGACCTGGGGCGGGCAGCGGAGCGGACCAGAGAGGCAAAACTGCCGAACGACCCGCCGCGGACAACACGTCTCTCTGACACACTTGGGTCCTCCCGGCCATCGTCCGCCGAGTATGGGTAGGGCTGGTATAAGCTGCTCGTCCATTCCCACACATTCCCCGCCATGTCCAGTGCTCCATAGGGACTCGCCCCTGAGGGGAATTGTCCCACCGGCGCAGCATCCCGAAATCCGTCCTGCGACCCACTACTGTTCAGCAGGCTCGCATCGAAACTATCGCCCCACGGGTAGACCCGCCCGTCTGTACCTCGCGCCGCTTTCTCCCACTCCGCCTCTGTTGGGAGTCGAGTGGTGAACTCACTCCCCTGCCCCAGCCAGGCACAGAACGCGGTCGCATCATTCCAGTCCACATCGATCGCCGGGTGGTCGGGGCCCGAATTGCGATAGTTAGGCCGCCGCCCGCCGGTGGCCTGCACAAACCGGTCATACTGAGCCACCGTGACTTCGGTACGCATGATGTAATAATCCCCCAGCGTCACCTGGTGCACCGGGAGTTCGTCACTACGTCCTGAGTCCGAGCCCATGGTGAATGGCCCTGCTGGTACATACACAAAGTCCACTTCATTGATTACCAGGATTGATCCCGCCTCCTGAGCGACAGCCTGACCGGGCGGGAACACCAGCCACTCCAGAAGGACTCGTGTTACCGCAAAAATGCCTGATGGATGAGCGTGTCCAGGACATGAGTAACGCGATAGGCTGGGCAGAGCAATGCGCCCCGGCCGCCGCTGAGATGGTTCCGACCTGGGGAGCGGTCCCCAGGCCGGCTGTGGTGGACTGGGAGGATGAGACACACCAAATCCACCACCATTCCGAGCATACCCGATGCCTTGACCGCCCCGTTCGCCCCGGTGCGGGCCGTCTTCCATGCCGCCAGCTGGGAGCTGCTGTGGCGGGTGGGGCTGGGGCTGGTGGTCGGCGACGCCGGCCACAGCCTGGTGCGAGCTGCCTTGGTCGGCCCCTGGACCGCCCAGTGGCGGCGGCTGCATCGCTGCTTCCACCGCAACGCCTGGCCCGAACGGGCGGTGATTGCCGCGCTGGTCACCAGTGTCCTGCTGCTGCTCTATGGGAGTGGCCTCCCCGATCGCCTCTTCTGGGCCGTGGACACCACCCTCACGCCCCATCCCGGGGCCCCCCACATGCCTGGCGTGAGTCTTCGCTGTCGCAGTCGGTGCCGCCCCGGAGAGACCCGCCGGGTGCCCGGCCATCAGTGGGTGGTGCTGGCCCACCTCTGGGAGCGGGCGGGGTGCTGGGTGGGGCTGCCGGTGGGGGCCCGGTTGGTCACCCCGGCCAGTCGCCCGCTGATCGTGCTGCACTGGCTCGTGAGTGCCGCCCACCTGCCACTGTCGTCCCTGCTGGTGGTGGATCGGGGCCTGGCCACCAAGGCGCTCCTGCGCTGGGCCGTCCCCCGTCGCCTGCACGTGCTGGGCCGGCTGAAGCGTTCCACGGTGGTGTACGACCCCCCGCCCCCCCGGCCGGCTCCTCCCGGCCCGGGGCGCCCCCGCGAGTATGGCCCCCCGCATCCGGTCCCCGCGCTGCCCCCAACCCGGACCCGCCCCGGTGCCACCACCCTCGTCTACCAGGGGAAGACCGTCGCCGTCACCTTCCAGCAGGGCTGCTTCCGCTGGCGCAGGGTCCCCGGGCTGCTCCGGGTCCTGGTGGTCACCGGGCCCTGGGCCCAGCCCTGGTATCTGCGGTGCACCGACCGGGCGCTGGACCCGGCCCGCGCCGTCCGGGCCTCCGCCGCCCGGTGGCAGGTGGAAGTCTTGACCCAGGACAGCCAGCGTCTGGGCCTGGGCCACTATCGGGGCCGCACCGCCCGGGGGGTCCGCCGCTGGCCCCTGGTGGTCTGCTTGGCCACCTGTGTCCTGCCATGGCTGCGCCTGGAGCGCATCCACCTGCCGCTGCCCGCCGTCTCCTGGCCCTGGTATCCTGTCCAGAACACGCCCGGCATGACCCAAGTCCGGCTGCAGGCCTGCTGGGCCACGTGGCAGGCTCACCACCATTGCTCCCCCGATGCCCACGGCCCCCCCATCCCCACCAAAATCCCTGATCCCGTGTCAGACACGCTCGGAGGGCCTATGGTTTCGCGGTAACACGAGCAGAAGGAAGATCAAGCCGACTTTCCGCTCCCCCCTTGATAAATTTCGAGAATTAGCGAAATGGTGTCAGAGACAAGTGAAATCTCATTTTCCGCTAAGGGGGTAGTAATGCTCATATCTCACCAAAAACCTGAAAAACGCTTCGGCTGGGTATAAAAGTGTGACCCAAAGCACTTTTCGTTTTTGGCCTAGCAGATGAGAAGAATCAGCAAAGTGCTGTTCAGAAAGGCACTTGTTGCGTACCCAGGAAAAACCCTAAAATCGCCAGAGGGGGGAGCGGAAAGTCGGATCAAGAAAAGCATGTCACGCATGAAACCCTCCCCAGTCTCTCAGCTATGGCCCACAATACAAGCCAGATCATACCAGCTCCCCCAATTTCCGAACAGCTTCCTAGGGCGTAGCGTGTACTACAGTTGCATCACCACTAGTGGCGGTGAATGGGTCGTCTGAGACTTGCGCTCCCAGTTCCTGGCTGGTGACGGTAGCCTGGAGCGCTGTGTCGCTCTGGACCACTCCCTGGAAGGTGATGACCAGGCTGCTCCGCCCAGCGCCAGGGGACGGCAGGTTATCGAGCTGGATGCGGAGTTGCCCTGTTTCCTCTGAGAGCGTTGCTGGTTGATCAGCGCGGAGCGTCCCGGGAAGCACTACCACCCCCTCAGGCAAGGGGACGGTGATATCCAGGCCAGTGGCGGGACCTGAACCAGCGTTGGTCAACGTCAGCACAAAAGTGAGCACGTCACCTACGTCCAGCGCCCCGCGGTTCTGGTCAATGGTGCTGAGTGTTACTGTCAACTCTGGTGGCACAATGCCCCGCACTTGCACCTGGGTGGTAGCGCTGGAGACGCCATCGGCAGCAATGGCGGTAGCTGAAAGCGTGTTGGTGTCCAGCGTTCCCTGCGGGATCAAGGACACGGGCACCTGGGCCTGGAAGCCACCGTCGCGGCTCACTTCTACCGTAAGAGCTGGCTGGCCAGTGGTGACATTGGTGACCTGGACAGCTTGGAGCTCGGCTTCGGGGAGCTCCAGGATAGGTAAGCGGGGAATGATCTGCACAATGTCGGCGGGGTTGGGGAGAGCAGTGATGGTGCCCCCCGGCGCGCCCAGAGCAGCTACAGTCGCGAGGATGTCGGGGCCAGTACTGGGATCAGGGGGAAAGAAGACATGAGGGGAGATCTCTCCTAAAAAGGTGCTGCCTAGGCCAAAGGTGTGGATCACCACGCTGGCTAGGCCGGCGCGTACTGCGGCATCCAGGCTGGGTTTGAGCTCATTGGGTGCGCCGTCGGTCATGAACAGGATGAAGGTATTGCCTGGCTCTTCAACGGCGCGCAGCGCAGTCACTGCCGTGTCCAGAGCTGCTACATAGTTGGTGCCACCCTGGGCACCCTCTTGGGCAATGCGCTCCAGCCCAGCTCGCAGGGTAGCGACGCCCCGGGGATTGCTCATGCGCATGAGGGGCGCTATGACCTCCCCCACACTGGCGAAGCGCAAGACGGTAACGGCGAATGCCGTGCCGGGGCTCTGGGCTTCGATCCGCTCCAGCTCGTCTAGGAGCAGCTGGCCAGCAGCAGCCTCGGCCTGGATGATAGTTTCCTGGACGCCATCCCCGTCCAGGTCAGCACCAGAAAAATCCTCGGCGCTGCCCGAGACGTCTAGCACAATGGCAATGCGGGTAGCGCCGGCGGGGCCGGTGGTGGAAGCCCGGCCAGTGACCGTGACCAGGTCGCCGCACACAATTTCCCCGTTCTGAGGCGCCTCAATGGCAATGTCCACCTGCACGCTGGCTGGACTCGTGCTGGCTTCGACCACTGGAGCGAAGGTTATCAATAGCTCAGTGGGAACCCCCACTGGGAGGTTGCGGCGCAGCTGCTCTTGGTCCCTGAGCCGGCTGCGGATCAGCACCCCGGCCGGCGCCAGATAGGTAGTGCCCGGGGGAGGGTCCTGGGCGAGAGCCAGGAGCGTCTGTCCTGGACTATCTATTAGGGCCAGCTGCGTACCCTGAGTAGCCACCTGGTCAGCCTGGTCATAGATGGTGGCGGTGAAGAGACTGAGGCCGTACTGAGCCGCCAGTGCTGGGGCATCGAAAGGCACTGTGATGGTTTGCCCCGCTACTACCGTCACCGGCACATCCCAGATCAGCACTCCGCTGATGTAGCGCACCACTGCCGGCCCCGCACGGGCCACCAGAGTCATAGGCTGAGGATCACTGGTGTCACTGGTGCGGCTGGACAGGACTTGACCATCCTGTACGAGCTGTACTTCCATTGCGGAGTCACCAGAGGCCAGGACAATGCCCTGCGCCGCCGGCAACTCGATGTCGAGCCGCCCCAGGCGCAGGTCGATGGTCAGCTCCTGGACAGTACCTGGCTCCACTAGCACGTTCTCCAGGGTGCTGGTGACGTTTTCCACAGAGGCCTCAATGGTATAGCTGCCTGCCGGCAGGCGCACCTCCTGCTGGCTGCCAAACGAGCTGGTGCGGTAAGTGTCAGAGTGGAATACCACCTGGGCGTCCTGGGCTGGGATGCCCGCAGCTTCCAGTACCTGCAGCACCACCCGCCCGAAGTCGTACTCCACCGTCGTCATCAATTGCTGTCCGTCGGCTAGCATTAGCGGCACTGAGCGCTCGGCAAAATCCAGCCTGGTCTGGAGCTGATAGTCCCCAGAGGAGGCCGGCAGTGTCGCTGGGTTGCGGCCAGACACAATGCCAACCCGATTGCCGGCAGCGTCCAGGAGGCTCACTTGGAGATTGGGATCGTCGGCAGCTACTGGCACTCCGGGGGCTTCGAACACCGTCACTGTCACTATGGCCCCCAGCTCTAGGGTCAGCCGGTAGGTGTGGTCAGCCCCACCGCTATTGTTGAAGCTCCCGACTACCAGGGTGTACTCACCGTCCTGGGGTAACTGTATATTC
>JACQHA010000170.1 GCA_016199255.1 Deinococcus sp. | reverse complement strand
CTCAATGGCGCAGCAGGCCAGGCCGAAAGTGAGCGGCCAGAGCGACCAAGAGCGGCTCAAGTTCAGCAGATCGTCCAGATTGGCCAGCAAGATCCCTGAGCGACCGTCCTTTACGGGAGTCACCGGGAGTTGCGCCACATTCTCCTCATTCAGCTTCTCACTCACGGCATCTCCACCCCCTCCTGCATCTTGCCATCAGGGCCTCTAATGGCCAGGCCTTGCTTCACCGTGCGCCAGGCCTGGGCTTTGCGGCCGTTCTCGTAGAGCCAATCCTTGTGCACCACCATCTCCTCAGCGTTGTAGGTGGACCATTCGAAGTTGGTCGTGAAGGCAATGGCATCTACCGGGCACACCTCCACGCACAGGCCACAGTACATGCAGTTCATGTGGTCAATGACAAAGTCATCGAGAATCAGCCCCTTGCCCGTAGGGTTCTTGTGAGCGTCAATCTTAATCACCCGGCTGGGGCACACCCGCTCGCACTGGTAGCAGGAGATGCAGCGCTCGGTGCCGTCGTCGTCTTCCAAAAGCGCCAGCGACCCGTGGCTCCCTGGGGGCAAGTTGGGCTGGGCGTACGGGTAGAGGTGGGTCACCGGCGGCCGGAGCGTGGTGCGCATAGTGGTGCTGAAGCCGCTCAAGAAAGATTTCACATCTTGCAGTAAACCCATAGTTCTCCCTTAGCTATTCAGGCCCAGGCTAGATTGTACGCTACCACCCTCCTCATTTCCGGGTGAGGCCCCTGGGTGCGGGCCTCACCAGGTGCTGGTCCTATTCTAGCCAGTTTTCGCAAGTAATACCAGCGTAAAGTGTGGAATCGTCCAAGCCGGCTACAACCTGGAGAGCGACTAGTTCACCTTGCCCTCAGGGGCAGCCAGGACCTCCTCCGGGGTGGGCTCACCGGTGTTGGTGGTGCTGCCAGGGCCGCCTGGAGTGCCGACGACGATGGTGCCGATCATGCCTAGCGCCTGGTGCGGCAGGCAGTAGTAGTCGTAGGTGCCCGGGGTGGTAATGGTGACCTCAAACTTGTCACCTGGATTCAGTAGCAGCTGCGAGCTCTGCATGAACTGTTGCCCACCCTCGGGGATCCGGTCGGGGAACACCACCGCGTTGTGGGGCGGGCCACTAATTGTCTCAAAGACCACCTTGTCGCCGGGCTGGATTAGGAGGCCACGTGGGACGAACTTAAACTGCCCATCAGCGAACACCATCTCTATCTCATGCACTTTGGGCTCGCTAGTGGCGGGAGTGGTAGTAGTGGTCGTGGTCTGCGGCTGAGCTGGCGGGGTAGTGGTCTGGGGGGTCTGGGTCTGCGGGGTAGTCCGCGGAGTTTGCGTCTCAGTCACCACACGCTTGGTGCCGCAGCCTGCCAGGCCTAGTGCCAGGAGTACAGTCAAGAGTGCTACCAGATACTTCATACGCTCTATCCTCATCCTTCCCGTGCCAATGCACGTCACCCACGCTCAGAAATTCCCGGCGTGGACCGGGAAGGCGGGTGGTGGCCCGCCATCCTTGAGGAAGTATAGTCCTCAGGCTGCTGGCTTGCAGAGGGACCGAGGTCCCGGCTAGAGCAGGGGATGGGTGGGGAAGCCGATGAAGCGCACTTCGGCCTCAAGGGCAATGTGGAAACGCTCTAGCACCTTGGCTCGCATCTGCCAGGCTAGCTGGATGATATCGGTGCTGGTGGCGGAGCCAGTGGTGATGACGAAGTTGGCGTGTTTCTCTGAAATTTCTGCACCGCCGAAGCGCATTCCCTTGCAGCCGGCCCGGTCCAGCAAGTAGCCGGCGGCAATCAAGCCCCGCTGATCCACTGCCTGGCGCAGCTCTGGGTGTTGCTCCAGGGCTGCTGGGGGTGGCGTTACGTTCTTGAAAAAGCTGCCTGCCGAGCGGTTGCCCAGAGGCTGCGCCGCTGCCCGCCGCGCTTTACAGTCGGCGATGCGGGTGGCAATAGCCTGGGGCTCACCCCGCCGGAACCAGAGCGTGGCGGTGAGCACCGCAGCCGCCAGCCGCTTCAGGACACTCTCCCGGTAGCGGTACTCCAGCTGCCCCAGGCCCAGGGAGCGCACCACAGGCTGCGGGCCGCTATAGTCCAGGATGCGCACCTGCTCCACATTATCTTGAATCTCCCAGCCGTAGCAGCCGGCATTTCCCACTACTGCGCCGCCAATGGTGCCGGGGACAGTCGCCGCCGGCTCGAACCCGGT
>JACQHA010000169.1 GCA_016199255.1 Deinococcus sp. | reverse complement strand
GATCAGCCCCATCCAGTCGTCGTTGCTCCAGCTGGCGGCACCTAAGTAAAGGTGGCCCACGGCACTCCTCTTTCAACCCCGCAGGGCCGGGATGATCTTGTCCCCATAAGCATCCAAGGTGCGCTCTTTGTTGTCATGCATCAGGTAAATATTGAACTGATCCACCCCCAGGCGCTTCAGTTCCCGGAGCTTTTCAATATGCTGCTCCTCGGTGCCCACAAGGCAGAAACGGTCTACAATCTCGTCAGAGACAAACGCCGCATGCCTGGCCCCGGTGCGGCCGTGCTCAGCATAGTCATAGCCCATGCGGCTCTTCACATAGTCGGTGAGCTCTTGGGGGATATCCTTCCCCGGCTTGTAACGGGAGATCAGGTCCATGACATGGTTGGACACCATTGCCGGGAACCAGCGGATCTGCTCCCGGGCATGGGCCAGGTCGCTGGACACATAAGCCGGCGCCGCTACGCAGACCTTGATCTTGTCTGGATCGCGCCCCGCTTCCTTAGCAGCGGCCCGCACCCGGTCCCGGCTCCACTTCACCAAATAGGGATCAGCCAGCTGCAAAATGAAGCCGTCCCCCACCTTGCCCGCCGAGGCCAGGGCCTTGGGGCCGTAGCCAGCCACATAGATGGGCAGCTCTCCCTTAGCCCAGGGAATCTTCAGCTCTTTCTCCCCATAGCGCACGGCCCGGCCCTCGGCCAGGTTCTTGATGACGTGCACTGCCTTTTCCAGGGTCTCTAAGGTCATGGGCGTCTTCCCCAGCACCCGGCGGGCGCTGTCGCCGCGCCCGATGCCACACACCATGCGCCCCAGAGAGATGTGGTTGAGCGTGGCCAGGACGCTGGCAGTGACGGTCCAGTCGCGGGTGCCCGGGTTGGTGACGCAGGGGCCCAGCTTCATCTTGGTGGTGGCCAGGGCCATCATGGTTAGAAGCGGGTAGCACTCCTGCCAGAGAATATGCGAATCAAACAACCAACCGTAGGTGAACCCGTTAGCTTCCGCCCGTTTGGCGAGCGCCACAATGGCCGAGGGCGGGGGATCCGGTTGCAGGGTAATCCCAAACTCCATGCCATGCCTCCTATAATGCCGCCGCCCCCAGGAACGCTGCCGCCGTGGGTATCGGCAGCTACCTGGGCCGGTGCTTACCACCCCAGGCCGGGGGACAGGCCACTGCCGCGCGCCCAGTCTACCACGGCTTCCCCACTTTAAACGCCAGGGGGCAGGCAAAAAGGCCGCAGCGCCGTGGTAAAGTAGCGCTATGGAACTGGGGACTTTCTCCATCACCGCCCGCTGCCCGCGCACCGGCGCCCTGGGGGTGGCAGTGACCACCAAGCGGCCGGCGGTGGGGCTGCTTTGCCCCTATGCCCAGGCCCAGGTAGGCGCCATCTCCAGCCAGGGCCGGGCCAATCTGGGCTTTGGCCCCTATGGCCTGCGCCTCTTAGCCACTGGCTACAATGCCGAGCAGACCCTAGGCATCTTGCTCGACACCGACCCCGGCCGGGCCAAGCGGCAGGTGGCGGTGGTAGACGCCAAGGGCCGCGCCGCTGCCCACACTGGCTCTGAAACCATGGAATGGCACGGCCATCACATTGGCGACGGCTTTGTGGCTGCCGGGAACATCTTAGCCGGCCCGGCAGTGGTGGAAGACATGGTCAAAGCCTTCGAGGCCTCGGCCAAGGAGCCCTTGCCAGAGCGATTAGCGCAGGCTTTGGAGGCCGGCCAGGCGGCAGGCGGTGACAAGCGAGGCAAGCAGTCAGCAGCACTGGTAGTGGCCGGGTTCCATCCCCTCACCCCGCTTTCCCTGCGCGTAGACGATCACCCCGACCCGGTGGCGGAACTGCGGCGGCTCTGGGACCTGGCGCGCGCTGAACTCATCCCCTTCCTAGATAGCTTGCCCGGCCTGCACAACCCGGAAGACCACTGGGACCCCAAGCCACTCATTGAACTCTTAGAGCGCAAAGGCGAACGGAGGCCGTGAGCACCGCGTCAACAACTACCCCAGGGCAGGTTAGCCTGCGCCGCCCTGGACCAATCCCGCCCAGTCCGGAACTCCTACCCAGCCCCGCCCTGTACCTGGCCTACCGGCGGGGGGAAGTGATACCAAATCCGGCTGGATGCCCTCCTCAATGGTAGGGGCGCACCAGCGTGTGCGCCCCAGAGAACCAGGGCGGACACATAGGTCCGCCCCTACAAGGTTTCGAGGGATTTATCACTCGGACTTGATAT
>JACQHA010000166.1 GCA_016199255.1 Deinococcus sp. | reverse complement strand
GCCCTGGCGGCCCTCTTCGCCTGGTGGCTCTTACGCCGTCCCCACGCTCTTTTGGCCCAGGCCAAAGACCGCGGCCCCTTTTACCGCCTCTGGCGGCTAATGCTGCACGGCCTCTTGGACCTGATCCCGCTGGGGGCACTGCTCACTGCGGCGTTTGCTGGCCTGGCAGTCGTAGGTCCGCCGCCAGTGGCCCGCATGCTCACCCTGGCCATTATCTGGGCGCTGGCGCTCCGGCGCCTAGTGCTCATTCTGAGTGAATTCCTCTTGGCACCCACTGCCCCCGGGATGCGGCTCTTCCCGCTCAGTGACCTCCAGGCCCAGGCCCTGGACAGCTGGGTGTGCCGCCTGGCCGTGCTGGGCGTCTATGGCTACTTCTTCCTGCAATGCCTGGCCATACTGGGCACGCCAGCAGCGCTACTTCAACCGCTGCGCAGCCTCTATGGCCTGGTGCTGCTTTTGACGGGCATCGCCTTCGTGCTGACGGAGCGCAGCCAGGTGCGCGCTTATTTGGCCCGCCGCCCCGCCCCAGATACTAAAGGCAGCCCCTGGCGCGCCGTCCTCTTTTCCCTGCTGAGCATCTGGTGGGTGGTAGCCATTGTGTACATGGCCGGGCTCTACCTGGTGTGGGCGAGCGGGGCCCAAGGGGACTTCGGTTTCATCCTGCGGGCTACCGGGCTCACTGCCCTGGCAGTGGCGGTAGGGGTGCTGCTAGCCACTGGGGCGCACCGGCTCCTGGCCAGGCTGGCGGAGCTGGGCACCGCGCTCAGCGCCCGGTACCCGGAATTGCAGGCACCGCTGCCCCGCTACCTGGCCGGGGCCAGGGGGGTGGCGCAGGCGGTGATTATTATCCTGGTGGTCACAGTAGCGCTACACGGCTGGGGGATCAAGGTGCTGGCCATGCTCAGTTCCCCTACTGCCCAGAGCGTACTATCGGCCACCATCAGCATTCTGGCCGTGCTGCTCTGTGCCGCCGCCGCCATTGACATCACCACAGTGCTCACCCAGCGCTACCTGGAGGCTAGAGAGCGCGCCGGCAACGCCACCGGCAAGCTGCGCACCCTGGTCCCACTGGCCAGGAAGGTCATTAAGGCAGTGGTCGTGGTCCTGGCCGGTATCACCATCCTCAGCCAGGCAGGGGTAGATATTGCCCCCCTATTGGCCGGGGTAGGCGTCCTGGGGCTGGCGATCGGCTTCGGGGCGCAGACGCTGGTGAAGGACATTATCACTGGGGTCTTCCTCTTGCTGGAGGACACCATAGCGGTCGGGGACGTGGTGCAGGTGAACGGTACCGGCGGGCTGGTGGAGGCCATTAACCTCAGGACCCTGCGGCTGCGTGACCTGTCAGGCAATGTGCACACCATTCCCTACAGCTCGGTGGAGACCGTCACCAACATGACCAAGGAATACAGCCGCTGGTTGGTGGAGGCCAGCGTCGCCTACCGGGAGGACGTGGACCAGGTGATTGCCATTCTCCAGGAGATTGGCGACGAGCTGCAGCGCGACCCAGCATTTGGCAAAGACATTCTGAAACCCATTGAGATCCTGGGCCTGGACCGCTTTGAGGACTCTGCGGTGGTGGTGCGGGCCCTATTGACCACCAAGCCCCTCGAGCAGTGGCGTATTGGCCGGGAGTTCAACCGGCGCATGAAGAAGGTCTTTGACCAGCGTGGCATCGAGATCCCCTTCCCCCATCGCACCATCTACTGGGGCCAGGCCAAAGAGGGCTCCGCGCCGCCACTTTGGGTGCGCCAGCACCCGCCAGTGACCCCAGACCCTAGCCAAGAGGAAAAGCACCCTGTCTCACCGGAAGATTCCTGACCTCAGCCAGCTCCAATAGCGACCTGCTCCAGATACTTCTGGACATGCTCAGCAAACCGCCGGAAGTCATCCAAGCGTGTTTGCAATACCTGGTAGATCTCAGCCAGGGAGTAACGACGCAAATGCTCCAGCACCTGCACATAGCGCTCCAGCTCCAAGAGCTTGCGGGCAATGAGCTCGCGGTCCGCTAGCCTCTCCCAAACCGTCCAGTAGCCAGCCGCTCCCGCAGCCGGGCCTGGTGTTCGCGGAAGAGATGGCGTGCGTCCTGGTACTCATTAAAGGTTCGCACCTGGAACTCCACCCGCTCAGTATCAGAGCGGGCGAAGAGCAGCTGGCCATAGCGAATGACCTGGAATCGGAGTGTTGGAGATGCCGTGTTAAGCACCACCAAGTCTACGGCTTGGGTCCCTAAGACTTGGCTCAGCTCGGCGATCAGCGCTGCACGGTAGCCATAGGGGCCAGCAGCCAGGCACCCCTGGTCCACCAAGACCGCCACATCAACATCGCTCAGGACATTCGCTCGCCCAGTAGCCTGGGAGCCAAAGAGGTGGGCAAACCGTACCTCTGGCTGGCCCTGCAGGTAGGCCCTGAGCTGGCTGACTAACGCATCTTTCCCCACAGAACGATTGTAACACCCACCGCGCCGCCCCTCAGTGAATATGTCCCTTGCACCGCAAATAGTCCGGCAGCGCCTGTTCCCAGCCGCGCAGGTACTGGAGCACCGCCGCTGGCGCCTGGACGCTGCGCATGGCCGAATAGGCCGGCCGCCGGGCCTTGCTCCCCAGCTCTGCAGAAGTAATCGGCTCCAGCGCTACCTGTAGCCCGCACAGCCGGAAGATGCCCTGGGCAAAGTCAAACCAGCTCGCTGGC
Source organism: Deinococcus sp. (assembly GCA_016199255.1). GTDB lineage: Bacteria > Deinococcota > Deinococci > JACQHA01 > JACQHA01 > JACQHA01. The sequence continues at coordinate 1,533 of JACQHA010000166.1, read as the reverse complement.
GTGGCGCCGGCCAGGTGGAAGGTGCCGTACTGGCCGGACGCCATCAGCGCCACCACTGCCTGGGCCAGATCAGCGGTAAAGGTGGGAGCGGTCACCTGGTCAGTGACCACCCGGGCCTGGCCTTTTTCCCTGGCCAGGCGCAGCATAGTCTCCACAAAGTTCCCCCCTTTGCCGCTTGAGCCGGCTACGCCGTACAGCCCAGAGGTGCGCACAATCACATGGCGGGGATGGCGCTGGCGTAAGAGCTGCTCCCCAGCCAGCTTGGCCATGCCGTAGACGCTCAAAGGCGCCGGGGCATCACCCTCGACGTAAGGCTCCCCTTTTCTCCCATCAAAGACATAGTCGGTGCTGAAGTGCACCAGCACTGCCCCCAGCTCGTGAGTAATAGCCGCCAGCTGGGCCACGGCCACGGCGTTAACCGCAAAAGCCTGGCTCAGGTAGGTCTCGCAATCATCCACCCGGTGATAGGCAGCAGTGTTGATCACCGCCTCTGGCCGCTTTTCAGCCAGCACGGCGTGCACCTGCTCCAGCTGGGTAATGTCCAGCTGGGCATGGGTCAGCGGGTAGAGGCTCACCCCTGGCCGGCTGGCCAGCACCTGGGCCAGATCGCTCCCCAACTGCCCGCCAGCACCAATCAGTATCACCCGCATTAGCTACTTCCCCAGCCGTACCACGCTGCCGTCGCCCAGCACCAGGCGATGCCCCAGGGGCAGATCGGCCACACCGCTGATCTCCACCCCCCGGCCCAGCAGCGACTCGTGAATGCGCATCGGCGGCCGCACTACCTGGCTGCCCTCGTCCACAATGGAGTACTCCACCTCAGCCTCTTCCACCACCACCCCAGCGCCAATGGCGGTGTAAGGACCAATGTAGGAGTCTATGACTTTAGCCCCGGCGCCAATAATCGCCGGCCCCCGCACCCGGGAGCGCACGATTTCCGCCCCCTCTTCCACTGCCACCCGCCCGGTGAGCTGCGACGCTTCGTCCACCTGGCCGGCAATGCGCCGCTGGATCCCATCGAGCACCAGCTGATTGGCCTCCAGCAGGTCCAAAGGCAACCCCGTATCCTTCCACCAGCCAGTAATCTCTTGCGCCTGCACCCGGCGCTGCTCCACCAGCTGGGCAATGGCATGGGTGATCTCCAGCTCCCCCCGGGCCGAGGGCTTCAAGGTGGCAATCACCTGGTGCACCGCCGGCGTGAACACATACACCCCGCAGATGGCCAGCTGCGAGGGCGGCACCTGGGGCTTCTCCACCACCTGCACCACCTGCTCCCCATCAAGCACCGCTACCCCAAAGCGCCGGGGATCGCTCACCCGGGTCAGGAGAATCAAAGCATCCATCTGCCCAGGATCAAACCGCGCCACAAAGTCGGCAATGCCATTCTCCAACAAATTATCGCCCAGATAAAGCACAAAGGGCTCCTGCCCCAAGAAGTCCCAGGCTACCTGTACCGCGTGTGCCAGGCCCCGGGGCTGGTGCTGCACCATGAAGCTCAGCTGGGCACCAGAGCCTTTCAGCGCCTCCCTGATC